>CAYGPX010000048.1:0-8977 GCA_964351935.1 uncultured Rickettsiales bacterium
TTTTAGCAGCGTTTTTTGTTGTACTTGCAAGTCTGGTGCGATCAAAGTTATCTTGCACCAATCCCATAGCGCCTACGGACAAAACAGCCAAAACACTGACGCTAATTGCCATGTCGATCATCGTATAGCCGGTGTTTTTGTAGTGGCCTAAACGGTGAGTAAGTGTTTTAATGGTTTTAACGCTTTCCACTAATGCTATCCCGAGCTTTTAAACGCTACTCAAATAAGTATAATATAAACTTATTAATAAATAATGAATAAGTTTGGTTGCTATTTTTCTAGTAGTGCAATTTGAAGCACTGCGCTCATATGTTTATCTTCCGGGTCAACAACCGCATGATGAAGGTTCTTGGCTTTGCTAAGCTGTTTAGGCAGAAGGTTTTGCGCGTAGGTAAGGTTTGCGCCGCTTAGGTTGGTATCAATCAAAATTATGTCTTCAAAGTTGGTGTTATAAAGCGTGCTATGGCTAAGATCAGCTCCGGTAAAATCGGAGAAAGAAAGATTTGCAAAGTGAAAATCAGCATACTTAAAATTTGAGAAGTTAAAGTGTGAATGGGTGGCGCAGAAGTCTTTTAGTTGCGCCGACTCAAAATTTGCGTGGCTAAAGTTAGATTTTTCTATGACAACACCGGTTAAATCAGCATGACAGAAAATAGCCTCTTCAGCGCATATATCAGAAAAATTTGCTCCAAGCAGCATACTATGGCTTAAGTCAGCATTCTTAAAAGCGCTGTTTTTGAATGCGCATGCTGTTAAATCTGTAGCGAAAAAGGTTGCGTGAGATAAATCTTTATTCGCAAAAAGACAGCCTCTGAAATCTTTGCCCGAAAGGTTGAGGGGTGTATGGGAGATAAATACCGGCTCTTTGAGGGGCTGTTGTTTTATAAAATCGGCATGGCGTAGGGAAAGCCATAGTTGATACACAGGGTCTGCATCACTTTGTGGCTGGCTTTGCATGTTCTTTGAACGGTTTGATCCCTTATCCATTCTCTCCCTCTTTCTTTTGTCATACTACCATGTAATATGATGTCTTGATAGAAGGTTTTTTAGTTCATTTTCAACATGTTGTAAGTTCTCTGGGGTAGAAGCCTCGCAACGAGCGACGAGCGCAGCTTGCGTGTTAGATGCGCGCAAAACCCACCAACCTTTTTTATTTTTAGCACGCAGGCCATCGACGGTGGAAATGTCGTAATCATTCGCGCATGACGCGAGTTGTTCTTTTACCTTCTCGATAATGCCAAATTTTTTACTTTCTTCCACATCAATACGCAGTTCCGGTGTGGAAAAGGCCGAAGGGAGTGCCTTAATAAGTTGACTGAGAGGGCTTTTAGCTTTCGCCATAATACTCAAGAGTTTTAGGGCAGCAAACATGCCATCGTCAAACCCGTGGTTCTCACCAAAAAAGATGTGGCCGCTCATTTCGCCTGCCAGTGGCGCACCCAGCTCTTTCATTTTTGTTTTGATAAGCGAGTGCCCTGTTTTCCACATCACAGGGTTGCCACCATGAGCCGCAATATCATCAAAAAGCCCTTGCGAAGCTTTAACATCAGCAATAATGGTGACGCCTTTTTCTCGGGCTAATAAATCGCGGCTGAAAAGCATCATGAGTTGATCGCCAAATAGCAGGCGGCCTGAATCATCCACCACGCCCACGCGGTCACCATCGCCATCAAACGCAATGCCAAGTGCGGCTTTGTGCTCGAGCACTGCCTCGGTGAGGTCTTTCATGTTTGCGGGTACAGTTGGATCAGCGGGGTGATTGGGGAAGGTGCCGTCAATTTCAGTGTAGAGGCAAATATGCTTGCCCGGCAGGTGCGATACCAGTGCTTCAAGCACCTTGCCGCTTGCGCCATTGCCTGCATCCCACACAATGGTGGCATCGCTTGGTAAGTTTGCATTTTCAACAACTGCTAGAAGATGCTTTAAATAATCGCCTTCTAGCGCTTCAAAACTTACGCTGCCAGAGCCTTGAATATATGCGCCTTTTGCGGCAATTTTACCAATTTCTAAGATCGATTCTCCATAAAGGGCTTTGTTCTTTAACAGCATTTTAAAGCCGTTATGGTGAGGCGGATTATGCGAACCTGTTACCATAATGCCGGCATCGGCTTTACAAAAAGGAACCGAAAAATAAAGCAGAGGTGTAGGCCCAAGCCCTACGCGAATCACATCAGCGCCGCTTTCTACCATGCCTTTGACAAGTGCTTCTTCAAGTGAAGGTGAACTTAAACGCCCATCAAAACCGACGCAAATACGATTACCATTAGTTTCGCGCTTTACATAACTAGCGTAAGCGCGGCCAAGGTGATAGGCATCCGTATCTGAAAGCGTCTCACCGATGATGCCACGAATATCGTAGGCACGAAGAATGGAATCATGAAAATTATAGGGCGTGTTTTGAGTCATTTTGCTGCTGTGTTGAAGGTTTAGAAGGGAGGCGCGCAAATATAGGATCTGTAAGCCCCGGTGGCAAGCAGCTTATCAACCAGACAACAAAATAAAGTGGCCATGGAAAGGCAATGCGGCTAGGGTTTGTTGTCAATTTTTGCTTAATAGTACTTGCTGCTTTATCGACCTCTACCAAAAATGGCATCGGAAAATCATTCACATCCGTCATGGGTGTACGAATATAGCCGGGAGTGATAACGCTCACAGCAATGCCAAAAGATTGCAAATGCCCGCGTAGCGATTCGCCATACACTTTTACCGCTGCTTTACTGGCTGAATAAGCCGGAGAGCTAGGCAAGCCACGATAGCCGGCAAGTGAACTAATAATTGCGAGTTGCCCTTCTCCACGTGCTTTCATAAGAGCAATTGCGGGGCGAAGTGTATTAATAACGCCACCAATATTGACGGAAAAAATGTTGCGCACCTGCGCATCGCTTTCTCCTTCACCGCCTGTACCTGCCGAAATGCCAGCATTAGCAATCACTAAATCCAGAGGATAAAGCGCATCCATTGCCACTATCCAGTTTTCAAGCGCTGTTGCATCGGTAACATCGAGCACTGCAAATTCAACATCGGCGCCTTTTTCCATACAATGTTTTACGGTTTCTTGTAAGCGCTCTTCGTTGCGACCTGTTAGCAAAAGTGTGATGCCGCTTTCAGCGTAAGCAAGTGCCAACGCCTTGCCAAGGCCGCTTGTTGCGCCTGTAATAAGTATGTGTATTGGTTTTTTCATAAATTTTTATCTTTGCGAGGTTAGGGCTTGTGTTGTATATCATTCTCCCTTTTAATAGGCCTTAATAGCCTATTGTGCAAATAAGAATCGATGGAATTTAGCGTCTATGCCTGAACGTATCATGAAACGACGTGGTTGTATGTTTGTGCTTTCTTCTCCTTCTGGAGCGGGGAAGACGACCATTTCGCGGCTGTTACTGCAAAATGATTCGGGCATTGAGATGTCTATTTCTGCTACCACACGTAAGAAACGCCCTAAAGAAGTGGATGGCGTAGACTACTATTTTATGGAAGAAGAAGATTTTGAAAAGAAAATCGAAGAGAAGTATTTCTACGAATATGCTGAAGTGTTTGGCAATCAATATGGTACGCCACGTCATAAAGTAGAAGAAACCCTTGTGAAGGGGCGCGATGTATTATTCGATATTGATTGGCAGGGAACACGCCGCCTTATTTCTAAGGCACGCGATGATGTGGTTAGTATTTTTATCCTTCCTCCTTCCATACAAGAGCTTGAGCGTCGCTTGCGTGCTCGCGCGCAAGACAGTGATGATACCATCATGCAGCGTATGTCGCGTGCGAGTGATGAAATTAGCCACTGGAGCGAATATGACTATGTGATTATTAATAATTCACTGGATGATAGCTTGCAAAAAGTGCTTAATATTCTGTGGGCAGAGCGGTTGCGCCGAAGTCGGCAAACAGCATTGCCTGATTTTATCCATGATTTGATAGGGCAAGAGGTGTAGCATGCGGTTTAGACTCTCCATTCGTGTGCAGTTCTATCTGTTGATGATGGCAGGGTTTTTTGGCGCAACAATCGCTAGCTTTGCACCCATTTTATTGGCGCCTTTTGGGTTGATTTTAGCACTACAACCTGCAAGTCATTTTATCAAGCACCCAAGAATGTCTCTTTTCTATCGTACGGGTGTGCGTGAAACTTTATTGCTAGTGCTTTCCTATCTGTTGCTGAGCCTTGCATGGGGAATGGAAGCAAAAACAGCATTTTTAGCGTGGCTGGCACTCTTTGCGGTGTTTGTTGGTGGGTGTTTGTTGTTTGAGTCGGTCAGGCAATTCAACCATCGCCAGAAACAGGCATTGGCGGATGCCTTCATCAGTGGTATTGCCATCGCGGTGATTTTAGTAGGTGTAAACTTCTTTATAGGAAAGGCGCTAGAATTTCAGTTGCTTGCCAGTGCTGTGCCGATGTCGGGTGTGTTAGAATATGGCAGCTATTATTTAAGCCTGATTATTTGGCCGTGTTTGGCTTATTTCTTGATGAAGGGGCGTACGGCAATGGCATTGGTGCTTGCCTTGACACTGGCGATGATATTGATGAAAATGGATCACTCTCCTGCGATTATCGCGTTGATAGTGGGGTCTGTTTTTATGGCGCTGAGTTTCTATTTTCCACGGCTATCGGTTGCAATATTTGTCGTGGCGTGGACAGCGCTGATAGTTGCAATCCCGCTCTATAGCGTGCAAATGGATGCAGATAAAGTGATTGAAACCCATCAGGAATCTGTGTCGCCTGAGATAGAAAAGCGCCTGCATGTGTGGGAATTAAGCGCCACCCATGCACTTGCGCAAGATCCTAATGGAAGCGGGTTTAATAGTGCAGGTAACGTGAAGCTTGGCAAAAAGGAAACCCTTCCGTTTGATGACCAACTCAGAACGCTTCCGCTGCCTGCCAATAGCATTATTCAACTTTGGCTTGAGTTGGGGTTGATAGGTCTTTTTGGCGTATGGCTGTTGGTATTGGTGGTATTTTTATCGTTTCGCAATATGGTTTCTTCGTCATCTTTTTGTAAAATGGCGGCGACGGCACAATGTGCTGCGATGTTGGTATTGCCGCTTTGTTTTGAAAATATCTGGAATGTACCATTTCTAGTAATAGCCGTGTTCTCACTGCTGGGGTTGCATATATGTGTGAACGCCGCTGCCCGAAATGTTATTTAGTCTACCAACTCGCCTTCTAAGCTAAACGGTTTGTTTTTGAGAATCTTCACGTTACGAATTTGGCCAATGAGCGATGTGTCGCCATGGACATGGACAGACTGCACATACGGCGACTTGCCGATAATCTGACCCGGTTTTCGGCCAACTTTTTCAAACAAAATGGGTTGGATGCTGCCCACGGTCTCTTCATTAAAGGCGCGTTGCTGTTCTATCAGCAATGCTTGCAGTGCTTTTAGGCGTTCATCTTTTATATGCTCTGGCACATGGTCTTTAATTTCAGCCGCTGGAGTGCCGGGGCGAGGGCTATATTTGAACGAATAGGCCTGACAGAAATTTACACGGCGTACCAAATCCATGGTTTGTTCAAAATCCTTATCCGTTTCACCGGGGAAGCCGACAATAAAATCAGACGAAAATTTTAAATCAGGGCGACCTTCTTGCAAACGCTCAAGAATGCGGAAAAACTCATCACGCGTATGTTTGCGGTTCATTTTCTCCAAAATACGGTCAGAGCCAGATTGCACAGGAAGGTGCAAATAAGGCATCAATTTTGGCTCATTCGCATGCACTTCATAGAGTGCCTCGTGCATATCACGCGGGTGCGATGTGCTATAGCGAATGCGATCCAGCCCTTGGATTTTTGCCAAATGCTTTATTAGTTGTCCCAAATTCCATGTGCCGCCCTCTTCTGCATCGCCATGAAAAGCGTTTACGTTTTGGCCAAGTAGAGTAATTTCACGCGCGCCACCCGCCACTATGGTGAGTGCTTCACGGTAAATGGCAGAGACAGGGCGAGAAAACTCAGCGCCGCGTGTGTAGGGCACTACGCAGAAGGAACAAAACTTATCGCACCCTTCTTGAATGGAAAGAAACATGGAAGGTTGCGGTGCTTGCGAGGCTTCTGGCAGTGCATCAAACTTAGCATGCTCAGGAAAATCGAGATTAATGGCATGGCCTCGCTCGCGCTTTACTTTTGAAAGTAAATCAGGCAGAGTTTGAATGGATTGCGGCCCTACCACAATATCGACTTGCCGCGCACGGCGGAAGATTTCCTCGCCTTCGGCTTGTGCAACACAGCCAGCGATGGCAATGACCATCTCACCACCTTTGCCTGCTTTTTTTAGCTTATGGCGGCTAATGCGGCCGAGTTCGGAATACATTTTCTCCGCTGCTTTTTCACGGATGTGGCAGGTGTTTAAAATCACCATATCGGCGTCATTCGGGGCTTCGCACGGCTCATAGCCATGTGGGTGAAGCACATCTGCCATCATCTGTGAATCATACACATTCATCTGGCAGCCGTAGGTTTTGATGTATAGTTTCTTTTTCTCTGTGGGCATTTTATCTCTCTCTTGTGAGAGGGGTTATAGCCTAAAAAGAGGTGAAAGTGCAAGTGTGCCTAAAAAAACTATAAGGATTTACTTCTCATCGAGTGGCACAGCATAGAGCTCTAGCGAGTGTGCAACCAATTTATAGCCCAGTTCTTTGGCGATTTCTTCTTGAAGCTGTTCAATTCGCTCATTATGGAATTCTATAATTTTACCGCTTCGCATATCAATTAAATGATCATGATGTTCGTCGGTGGCTTCCTCATAGCGGGTGCGCCCGTCGCCAAAATCGTGCTTTTCAACGATGCCTGCTTCTTCAAGCATACGAAGGGTGCGATAAACTGTTGCAATGCCAATGTTTTTATCGAGCTTGGATGCACGATGATAAATTTCTTCAACACTCGGGTGGTCTGTTGCCGAAGAGATAATACGTGCTATAATGCGACGCTGTTCGGTCATCTTCAGGCCTTTTTCAGCACAAAGTGATTCAATTCGGGATAACATGCTACTCAAGTGACTGTCCTCTTTTTCTGGCTAACATCAATAACTCTCTGAGAGTATATAGTGCAAATCTTTACACTAAAAGCAATATAAAACTGGAAAAATAACCTCTGAGGGCTATAAACAATGCTTCAGTTAAGCGGAGTAAGTGAAGGGTTATGGCGACTGCAAGAACACAAAAAAGCGGCGTATTCATCACGTTTGAAGGGGGTGAGGGCAGCGGAAAATCGACACAGAGCAAGCTGTTGGTTGAAGCCATGCAGCAAAGCGGACTAGACTCCATCCACACTCGCGAGCCGGGCGGAACCCAAGGTGCAGAAGCAATACGCGCCCTGCTGGTGCAGGGAGAGAAGGATCGCTGGACGCGCGATACCGAGTTGTTGTTACATTTTGCTGCGCGGACCGAGCATGTGGCGCGGCTGGTGTTACCAAAGCGCTTGGCTGGTATACATGTGGTGTGTGATCGCTTTACCGATTCAACACTTGCCTATCAAGGCTATGGCCATGGTATTGCGCCTGAGCGCATCCGTCAGCTTCAACGCTTGATGCTGGAAGGCTTCGCACCCGATCTTACCTTCATGCTTGATATTGACGTAAAAGAAGGTATTGCACGCGCAGGCAAGCGGGGGGATAACGAAAACCGCTACGAATCTATGGCAATGGAATTTCATGAGCGCGTGCGGCAGGGCTATCTTGCCATCGCCAAGAAAGAACCAAAGCGCTGCGTGGTGCTGGATGCGACCGAATCAATTGAGGATTTGCGCCAGAAAATCAACGAAACCATCCATCAACGCTTCGGTTGGGAAATTTAGCACAAGCTTAGGCATTTTCTCTGTTGACCGCTTAAAAAATTTCGTGTAAAAGACCGTCCTCCTTTCTCAAGGAATGGGGCCTTAGCTCAGTTGGTAGAGCGCCTGCTTTGCACGCAGGAGGTCAGCGGTTCGACCCCGCTAGGCTCCACCAAACTTCCTTATCTGTACTGATAAAAATCTAAGCATTTTTTGCTATCCGCAGTTTGTGGGGATCTCAGGCACTTATTTTCTGGCAATGTGGTCAGCAGATGCGGTTAAATGGTGACTTACTGGCCAATTTCACTAGAGCATCTGGAGTGGCTCCTTTCTCCATACCTCAATAATTTTGCTTCTTGCTGCAGAATTTAGAAATGTTGTTCAATATCCATTGAGCCATGTAGTACACGCACTATTTCGATAGTTGTAGTATTGGCTCGCCTGTAAAATACTATGTGCTTACCTACGCCATATTTGCGATAACCCTCACGAACTTCATCACAACTAGTACCAATAAGCGGCGTAGTAGCTAATGCATGAAAAGATTTATCTAACTGCTTCAGATAAGCATTACGTTGAGATTTACCCCATCCCTTTTCTGTATAACTACCGATTTGCAATAAGTCATCAAAGGCTTTCTTTGATACAATAAAATCAGCCACTATGACTTATCCAGCTCATGGATAATATTTTGAAAACTATAATCCGAAACACCACTCTTTTCGCCATCAATAAGAGCATTACGCAATGTTTGAAGTTTTGTTTCACGTTCTTCAAGCAACCTCAAGCCTTCTCTTACAGCCTCACTGGCTGAACTAAAACGCCCCTCTTCTATCTGACTTGAAAGAAACCTCTCAAAATGTGCACCTAACGTAACACTTGTATTTTTTTGCATAACGCAACTCTATTATTTTTATAAAAATAAATTATATTATATATTGGTATAGTATGCAAGTCATGTGACTCCAGCCCTCATCCCTATAAATCATTAATTTTAACTAAAAGACTCACCTAACAGCTCTGTTTTCGACATTTCGATACTTCTATGCTCCACCAGACTTCCTTATCTGTACTCATAAAAATCTAAGCATTTTGTACTATCCGCAGTTTGCGCCGCACACTGGCACTTATTTTCTGGCAATGTGGTCAGTAGATGCTGTTAAATGGCGACTTGCTGGCTAATTTCACTAGAGCATCTGGAGTGGCTGGTTTTGCCGTACC
>CAYGPX010000049.1:0-1663 GCA_964351935.1 uncultured Rickettsiales bacterium
TGAACCTACAACAAAAAACTGGAGAGTTATTTAAGACTCATGGTTTTGATTTGTTGTTCAAAGAGCCAAGGCGCCAAGAATTGATTGTTAGAATGGCGTCTTAGCTGGTTGTAATAGGTTTCTATATATTGGAAGATGTCATGCTTGGCCTCCATTCTGGTTTGATAGTTGTTTTGATGGATGAGCTCTACTTTAAGCGTGTGAAAGAAGCTTTCCATTGGAGCATTATCGTAGCAACATCCTTTACCACTCATACTGCATCGTAATCGGTTATTTTTGAGTAATGATTGATATTTTTTGGAGCAATACTGGCTCCCTCTGTCCGAATGCACGATCACGCCTTTAGGGAACTTCCTGCGGAACAACGCCATCGTCAGCGCATCACATACCAGCTGCGCATTGATACGCTCACCCATCGCCAGCCCGTGAATATAAATCAATAACCGCAGCCAGATACAGCCAGCCCTGTGCGGTCTTGATATAGGTGATATCCGACACCCACTTTTGGTTAGGGGCAGCAGCGGTAAAGTGTTGCTGCAACAGATTTGGTGCAACCGGTTTGTTGTGGTGACTGTCAGTCGTGACTTTGAACTTGCGTGCCTGTACCGCCTTTAATCCAAGCAATCGCATCCGTCTGGCAACACGTGGACGGCTCACTTGCTCGCCCATATCCGCTAAATCCAGATGAATGCGCGGTGCACCATAGCAGCCTTTATGACGATAAAAGAGCGTGATAATCTTACCGTCCAATGATTGGTTGCGTTGCCAAACGCTACTCTCTGGATGATCCTGCCAGTGATAGTAACCACTACCGGAAACGGCCATCATTTTGCACAATAAGGTGATGGGGTAGGCCTTCTTCTGCCGGTCAATAAAAGCGTATCTTACTTGCTTTCCCTGGCAAAGAAGGCCGTGGCCTTTTTTAAAATATCGCGCTCCATACGCAAACGGCGGTTCTCCGCTTCAAGCTCTTTGATACGCTGATGGGATGCATCACCCTTGGCAGAACATGCACCGGTTGTGCGAAACTTCCGGCTCCATTTTGATAATAACTGTGCGCTAACACCCAGACTCTCTGCCGCACTTTGATAGCTGTAGCCATGCTCCAGAACCAATGCTACCGCTTCTCGTTTGAAATCTTCACTATATTGACGTCGTAACTGCTTCATCTTCATATCCTCTTCTTATAAAAAGAGTCTTATCATACTCTCCAGTAATTTGTAGCAGGTTCAATCCCGATTCATTGAATGAGGGGGCAATCTGGGGGTATATTTAAAAACCTAGATTGGTATGCCTTTTGGAATCTTGGCAGCTTTTTGCGCTATTGTTTAGGCTCATATGTTAAGTAGTTTAAAGTATGAGAGCATTAATACGCCAGTACTAAGCCCTTTGCGCCTTGCAAAACATACTAACATGGGGTATTTCTAGAAATAGACAACAAAATGTATTTGTGTGCCTTCATATGAAACAATCATTATTTTTGCTAACATTTAAACAATGTGTTTTGGTAGGGGTTTGCTCGGCTGTGATGGCATGTACGCAGCAACCTGCGCGGCTGGAAGTAAAAAAAAGCCCAACACAGCAGAAAGCTGACTATTCCCCAGCGCGTGATGTAAATATCATCACGCCTTACAAAATTAATGTTGTCAAAGGTCAAACACTC
>CAYGPX010000049.1:1673-8976 GCA_964351935.1 uncultured Rickettsiales bacterium
CTATCAAATTGCACGTGAGCATGAAGTGCCGATTCGTGAACTTGTTGAAATTAATTCGCTTCAGCCCCCTTATGAATTAATGATTGGGCAGCAAATAAAACTACCTAAGCCAACATATCACTTAGTAAAATCAGGGGATACGGCATATGATATTGCACGCGGTTATAAAATAAGCATTGCTCAATTGGTGCAGGCAAATAACATGCAGCACCCTTATGCTATTAACGTAGGGCAAAAATTAAAGATACCTGGCCAAAATATTGATACCGAAGTAACAGAAACGGCCATTGATGAAAGTGAAACACGCAGTTCGCTTGCCTATAGTCGTGATGTAAGTCAAAAACCATTGGCTGTGCCGTCATCAAATACTAGCAATAAGGTTGCTTCACCTTCTCCGGTTATCAGATCAACAAGAGCAGAAGCAAAAACAACGGATAAGCGTCGTAGTGAGTTTGTAGCATCCAATGCCAAGCCTATCTTTAATTGGCCTGTGCAGGGTGATATTATCTCCTCCTTTGGTCCGAAAAAGGGCGGATTACAAAATGACGGCATTAATATTTCAGCCAATGAAGGTGCGTCTGTTACAGCTGCAGAAGAGGGAGTGGTGGTATATGCTGGAAATGAATTGAAAGGATATGGAAACCTCGTACTTATCAAGCATAACGGCGGATATTTAAGTGCCTATGCTCATACAAAAGATACTTTGGTGCAAAAAGGCGATGTAGTAAGTAAAGGGCAAAGAATTGCCACGATAGGAAGCACGGGGCATGTTGATAAGCCGCAGCTTCATTTTAGTATTCGCAAAGGCCGTACGGCTGTTAATCCTATTGGATATTTGCCGCGAAATATTTCCAGTCGTTAGATAAAAATAGCCTTCTCTTGCTAAACATCTACAAAAGCTGTTTACCTTCATGGTAACTCGCTTTATAGTGCCGTTGTCATTCTAAAAAACAGAGGAATAAGGAAGTTATTATGTTTTCATTCATTTCAAGTGCACATGCACAAGATGTAGCGCAGGCTGCCACTCAACCAAATGCTTTCATGAGCTTGATGCCACTTATATTAATTGTGGCCGTGATGTATTTTTTTATGATTCGCCCACAGCAGAAGCGCATTAAAGCACATCAAGCAATGATTGGTGCAGTAAAACGTAATGATACAATTGTCACTGGCGGCGGCGTGATTGGTAAAGTAACGAACGTAAATGAAGAGAAAGCAATCGTAACGGTTGAAATTTCTGAAGGCGTGGAAATAAAAATTAATCGCTCAACCATCAGTGAAGTGTTGGAAAAAGATGCTGCTAAAGAAGTGTTAAAAGCAGTGCCGGCAGCGGATAAAAAGAAAGAAGCCCCAAAAAAGAAAAATACAAACAAAAAGTCTAAATAATGCTTCATTTCTCACGTTGGAAAATCACATTAGTTATTGCCATTTGCCTTTTGGGTGTTGTTTTCGCCGCGCCTAATTTTTTACCGCGCGGCAAGGGTGATGTCCCGCTGTATGGCGATACGGTTAATTTGGGGTTAGATTTAAGGGGCGGTTCATACCTTCTGCTTGAGTTAGATTTTGATGCATACTTAAAAGATCAACTAGATGGTTTGCGTCAGCAGATTCGTAATAGCTTTCGTGGTGAGAAAATTAATGACAAGCGCATTGGCTATAGCGGTGGTATTTCGATTGCTAATAACAAAGTAGTAGTGCGCCTAACGGATAGCAGTATTGACGATGAAGTGGTTCGTCTAGTCCGTGCTATTTCAGATGATGTGGATGTGCAAGCAGATAATGGTGTGCTTAGTGTCGGTTACAGCGACGCTGCGCTGCAGCGTATGCAAAATAATGTAGTAGAGCAGTCGATAGAAATTGTGCGTCGTCGTGTGGATGAAACCGGTACGCGTGAGCCGGATATTCAGCGTCAAGGTGATAACCGAATTTTGCTGCAAGTGCCAGGTCTTGATGATCCGGAGAAGTTGAAATCACTGCTCGGTAAAACAGCAAAACTCACATTCCATATGGTTGATACCACAGCACCTTATGTATCGTCAGGGTTTGCGCCAGCACCTGCTGGATCGCTACGCTTGCCTGAAGATAGCGATAATCCAAATCCAAACTACTATACTATAAAGCGTGAAGTGATGCTTAGTGGCGATATGCTTGAGGATGCCAGAGCTACCTATTCACAAGGTGAAGCGGTGGTAAGCTTTCGTTTTAATAGTTTAGGTGCAAAGAAATTTGGTGATGTGACGAAAGTACATGTGGGGGAGCCTTTTGCTATTGTATTAGATTCAAAAGTAATTAGTGCTCCTGTTATTCGTGAGCCAATTCTTGGTGGATCAGGTCAAATTTCTGGTAATTTTACTACGGAATCAGCAAATGACTTAGCCTTGCTTCTAAGAGCAGGTGCGCTGCCAGCTCCACTTTCGATTATAGAAGAGCGTACGGTTGGCCCAAGCCTTGGGGCGGACTCAATTCAAGCGGGAACCTACGCGGTTGTTATTGGTTTTGTGTTAGTTGTTGTGTTTATGGTGCTGTTCTATGGGCTATTTGGCTTGATAGCAGATGTGGCATTGTTCCTCAATTTGGTACTATTGTTTGCCGCACTTTCATTGTTACAAGCAACATTAACTTTGCCGGGTATTGCCGGAATTGTGCTCACTATCGGTATGGCATTGGATAGTAACATTCTGATTTTTGAGCGTATTCGTGAAGAAGTGCGCGCAGGAAGAACACCATTTGCTGCAGTGGATCAGGGCTTTAAACAAGCATTTACCACCATTTTTGATTCTAACGTGACGACGCTTATTGCGGCAGCATTGCTTTATCAATTTGGTTCTGGTCCAGTGAAAGGGTTTGCAGTAACGCTAACACTGGGTATTTTAGCCTCTATGTTTTCAGCTCTTTTGGTAACACGTTTGCTAGTGGTGACATGGCTAAAATCTAGGCGGCCAAAAGTGCTTCCGCTTTAGAGAGGCGTAAATGGATATTACCCCGCTTATTACTGCAGGAACGCAAATTATCCAGCGCTATGGCAATGGAAAATTTTATATCAGTGAAAAAGAGTACCACGAGGCACTCCTTCTCTTGCCGCATGAAGTATCACGTTGGGGTTCAGAGAAAGACGCAGATTATAGTATTTTATACGAGATGATTGCGGCACGTGTGGAATCAATCGAAGTTATATTGTTTGGTTTGGGGGCGGAAGTTACCTCTTTGCTTCCCAAAGAATTTCTCAAAAAATTAAAAGCGCTTGGTATTGCAGCAGATGTCATGAATACCGGTGCTGCCTGTCGTACCTATAATGTTTTACTTTCAGAAAGTCGTAAAGTTGCAGCGGTACTCATCCCTGTAGATTAATAGCGTTAATGGCTTGCCCGCAAAAGATCATAAGGTTATATTTAATATAAAATAAATCAAAGTGAGTTCTAAAAGCCAATGGTTGCAACAAAGAAAATTGAAGGCCTTTCATTTGAAGAGGCACTTTCTGAACTAGAGCAAATTGTTACCTCGTTAGAAGCGGGTAAAGTGCCGCTAGAAGAAGCCATAGAAGGCTATACACGCGGCAGTCAGCTTAAAAGTCATTGCGAAAAGAAGCTGAGCCAAGCACGTTTAAAGGTAGAGAAATTACAGGTGAAAGATGATGGTGAATTAAAAGCTACTTCGTTTGAAGGTTAACATTTAATTGGGTCTAAGAGTTTGACTTTAGTTGGAGGTTATGTAAAAAATATAATTCAAATGATACGACTATCATTCTTACTCTATTTTCCTGAAATTTTGTAGGCACTAGTTACAGATATGCTAAAAGGTAAGAAAGCGTGAAAAAAATATTTTTAGGACTTATAGTGCTGCTGTCAATCGTTGCGGGAGCCGCCTACTATGCTTTATTCATGTACTTGCCGCCTTTACCATATGAGAGTGTATGTGAACGTGGTCATAAAAAATATACAAACTTGTGTGATAATGTTGGCCGTCGAGCATATGGTGTTTCAACTCTTTCAGGCGTAAATGATGATGTGGATTATGGCCCAATTTATGGCGTAGCTTGGCGCGCAATAGGTAGCACGATCAGCGTGAGAGGGCAAGAGCGCCGTTATTCTGAAAAAAACGCATATTATTATATTATTGGCTCAGATAATAGTGACTATGTTTATTTACGTATAGCAGATCAGACCGTAGCCAAGGGGCCAAAACGTCCTCGCAAGCGTTAGTGCTTCATAAACTCATTGAAAAATTATTAGGCTTGTGTTAGAAGTGCGGCTTGATTTATTTAAAGCATGGCTTAACCAAAGTAAGTGAGACAACAGCATATGGCTCGAGTGACAGTAGAAGATTGCGCAGAAGTAGTACAAAACCGTTTTGAATTAGTAGCGCTTGCAAGTCAGCGTTCAAAAGCGATTTCTTCGGGTTCACCTATCACAGTGGATAGAGATAACGATAAAGATGCAGTTGTATCGCTACGCGAGATTGCAAAAAGAACCGTTTCAACACAAGATTTGAGAGAGGGGCTAATACGCTCTTATCAAGACCGTGCAGACGTTGACCAACAACTGCAAGAACAATTTGATAAAGAAGATGCACAAAGTTCTGCCGCAGCGGGAGAAGCATTTGCAGCAGAGATGGAATCTCTTCAAGGTGAATTAAAAGCTGCTGATGCTGATGCATTGCTTTATGGTGGCGACGATATGCAAGTGGATGACTAAACACCCAAATTCTTGATTTTATTTGTAAAAAAGCCTCTCCTTGCATATAACCTTGGAGAGGCTTTTTTTGTAGTAGGAGAACAATTGTGGCGGTGCTGACTCAGAACACATTGATCGATATGGTAAGCGCTTACTCGCCTAAGGCCGATATGAAGCTTTTGGAAGAGGCCTGTAATTTTTCTCGTCTTTCTCATGGCGAGCAGAAACGTGCATCAGGCGATCCATACTACTACCATCCGCTAGAAGTGGCGATTATACTTGCAGATATAAAAATGGATGTCACGAGTGTTATCACTGCATTATTGCATGATACGGTAGAAGATACAGATGTAACCATTGAAGAAATTAGAGAGAAGTTTGGTGAAGAAATAGCGACGCTTGTGGATGGAGTTACCAAACTTACCAAGATTGAAACGCAATCGGAACATGTGAGACAGGCGGAGAATTTCAGAAAATTGCTAGTGGCAATGTCGGAAGATATACGTGTGTTATTGGTAAAGCTTTCTGATCGCTTACATAATATGCGCACATTGCATTTTATAAGGTCACCTGAGAAGCGTATGCGTATTGCGCATGAAACAATGGAAATTTACGCGCCGCTTGCTGAACGTATTGGTATGCAAAAAATGAAGAATGAGTTGCAAGATCTTGCATTTGCAACACTCTATCCCGAAGCGAGAGATTCAATCATTAGCCGTTTGGAATATCTGCGCTCACAAGGGCACATTCTCGTTGAAAAAATTATTAAAGAAATTGAAGAGAAAATAAAAGAAGAAGGGCTAAAAGCCGAGGTAATAGGCCGCGAAAAAACACCATGTTCCATTTGGCGAAAAATGGAGCGCAAAAACATTAGCTTCGAGCAGCTCTCAGATATTATGGCGTTTCGTATTGTGACCGATGATGTGGCAAGCTGCTATCGTTTGCTTGGTGTTATACATACAAATTACCAGATGATTCCGGGTAGTTTTAAAGATTTTATAAGCACGCCTAAATATAATGGCTACCAGTCGCTTCATACGGTTATCATGGGGCCGCAGCAGCGCTTCTTGGAAGTGCAGATACGTACACATCAAATGCATCAGATTGCAGAGCTTGGGGTAGCTGCGCATTGGACATATAAACAGATGCGTGATTATAACACCGATGGAAAGCAGTATAAGTGGATACGAGAATTACTCTACATTTTAGAACACACGTCAGACTCAGAAGAGTTTCTGGAAAATACAAAAATGGAGATGTATTACGATCAGGTGTTCTGCTTTACACCAAGGGGTGATTTAATAGCATTGCCAAAAGGCGCAACACCGGTGGATTTTGCATTTGCAGTGCACTCGGATGTGGGGATGCATTGTGCAGGCGCAAAAGTGAACGGGAGTATTGTTCCGCTTAGAACGCAGCTTTACAATGGCGATCAGGTGCAGATTATTACATCAAAAACACAGCTTCCTTCCCCTGATTGGGAGCAATTTGCCATCACAGGTAAAGCTCTGAGTGAGATACGCCGCTACGTTAGGGGGCAAAAACGTCAGGAATATAAAAAGCTTGGTCAATCTATCGTTAAAAAGTTTTTGGAAGAAGAAGGCTTAAAAGTAACGAAAGAAACATTGCAGCCAGTGCTGGAAACGATTGGAAGAAAATCAATGGATGAGCTTTATATAGGGGTTGGAAAAGGCTATGTTACGCAATCTGAACTACTAAAAGCGCTATTTCCAGATCGTAAACCGGCAAAAAGTAAGCGTAGCCCTTTTTCATTGCTGCGGTTTACAAAAAGTAAAGAAACAAAGAGCGAAGCAATTCCCATTAAAGGGCTTACGCCGGGCATGGCACTATCACTAGCAGAGTGTTGTCATCCAATTCCCGGTGATAGCATTGTGGGTGTGGTGACAACAGGCAAGGGGATGACGGTGCACACCAGTGATTGCCAAATATTAGAGAACTTTGCCAGTACACCAGAGCGAATGATGGATGTTTCATGGGAAAAAGGCAGTGATGGTAATCATCATATTGGGCGCTTGAAAGTGTTGTTGACGCACGAAGCAGGAAGTCTTGCAGCCTTAACCAATACGATTGCGCAGAATAATGGAAATATTAATAACCTTAAAATTACTAACCGTACGCAAGACTTCTTTGAAGTGGTTGTGGATATAGATGTACGCGGTGCGGCGCATCTTACCAACATCATTGCCTCATTGCGCGCATTACAAAATATTCACTCAGTAGAACGGCATAGACAATAAATGAAAGAAAAATTGCAGTCACCATTGCGTTTAGGTGTAAATATTGATCATGTAGCTACCATCCGGAATGCTCGTGGTGGAATTCATCCTGATCCATTACGTGCGGCAAAGCTTGCAGAACAAGCCGGTGCAGATGGTATTACGGCGCATTTAAGAGAAGATCGTCGTCATATATCAGATCGAGATATTGATGCATTAATTAAGGGTATTTCATTGCCGTTAAATCTTGAAATGGCAGCAACCAAAGAGATGCTTGCCATTGCATTAAAAACAAAGCCAAATGCTGCATGTATTGTGCCTGAAAAACGCCAAGAAGTTACCACTGAGGGTGGATTAGATGTCTTTGGTGCTAAACAGCAGCTTACAGGATATGTG
>CAYGPX010000050.1:0-8968 GCA_964351935.1 uncultured Rickettsiales bacterium
ATCTTTCTGAGCTTTGATATTTCCTATAATGATAGCGTAATGCTCTTTTCCCCCCTAAGGAGAGCCAAAGGCAACAATTCTACTAATTTCAGCACCTTGAAGAGGCAGTTCTGCACTACTAATTTTATCGAGGGTGGTAACGGTTTTGTGCTGGTAGCGCTCAATATGCTCTGCTGTGAGTGTTAGTAACCCATCAGGAATAGGGCGATTGATTTCACAAATAATTGCAGAAGGTAAAAATTCGCCAATTTTAATGAGTTTTAATACCGCTCGCTCAAGTGCATCAGCTGAGCTAATGCTTCCATGGGGCAGTTTAATACTTTCAATCAGGCCGCTGAGTGCACGCGTATCATCTATTGTAGTAAAAGGGGTTTTGATAGGGCTGTCAAACTCAATAGAGGGCGTTAATACATGCGCGCGTGTAGCGGTAAGAAGCACTTGTGCTTGATGTTCGCTTGAAAGCTCGGCTAGCAAATCGAGCGAAGCCTGATCGAGATATTCAACAGGCAGTGCAAGCACTGCACGCTCTTTATTTTCAAGCACAACAGGTACGCCGCGCTTCAAATCATCGATTGCGCGTTCTACTAACAATATATCATAATGAGCAAGTGGCACTACCAGAGTATCCTTTATTGTTTGACGGTTACTTTTAACTATTCTAATACTTCCTGTATGTCAAACATATGTGTGATTAGTCATGATGAAGAATGGGCCTTGCTTCTTGCGCAGCATCCGTTGCTGCTGGGAAGAGCAATCTCTATTGAGTCATTAAAGGCTGATGCCCCCCTTATCACCAATCCAAGCGTATTGCTTTTAGCGTTAGAGGCTGAAGAAGCAGAAAGTTGGGTATCTACTTATCGAGGAAATGCTGCGCTTATACTGCTTTTGCCTAAGAAAGCTGAAGCACGGTTTCAGCTTTTAAGCCAGAGGTGGCAAAAAGAAAACTCCCTTCAAGTAGAAATAATAACGCTCCCTCTTCATCTAGCAAAACTTCAGAAGGCACTACTTCGCCATTTGCAAGCAAGTGAAAAAATAGCGGTAACCGATGTATGTGAAAATACGTGGCAGTTACTGGAACGAAAAAGTCAGCTCAAACGAGGAGAGCTTACTGTTGCCCTAACAGAGAAAGAAGTTTTGTTGGTAAGAACGTTGTTGAAGCACCAGCCTAAATCAGTTGCTAAGGATGTGCTTTTGGCTGAAGTTTGGCAGTATGGGCGCGGTATTGATACACACACTCTCGAAACACATATCTATCGTCTGCGGCAAAAAGTAGGCGATATAGCACCGCTCATCATTACAACAGATGATGGCTATAGTATTACAGGATTTTGATAGGAAAGAGAACTAGCACGATAAACTCACTTGCAGAGCAAGGGGATGGTGCTCCGCAAGTGACTAAATTTAGAGTGTAATTGAATTTATTTTTTATGAAATCATGTGGCGGATTTCATAATCTTTATTATTAAACACATATTGTAGCGCGGTATAATCGGTGGTGTTAACCAAAATAGGTGCTTTGGCATTGACCGAAATGCGCGTTTCCTGATTAGGTGAGCGGTGTGTTGTTACAATAAACAATACCAGCATATTCTCAGGGTCAATTTCCATCACTTTGCATGCATCGGTTAAATCAGCCTCACTCACGTAGCAATCGCGGTGATCGGCTGGAATGGTGATGAAGCAAAGCTCAGTATCTTCTACCGATTGTAATAACTTAAACTGACCAAATCCTTCGCGAGGGAAATCAGCTAAGCAGAAATGTAGCTTAGATGGTAAACCAAGAATACCATGAGGGAAGGTAATCTTTTTTTCCAGATTAATCTCAATCTCTCCAAAACGACTATGTATTTTTTTGAGAGGATTTTCACTCTCTAGAGATTTTTTATTAGGTGCAGAAGAATTGGCAAATTGTGAAGCCATTTCTTGCGCTTTATTCCGCTCGGTAGCTTGTTGTTGAAAAGTCATGGTAGTCCCCTTTAGTCTTAAGTTAAATTAAATTTTATAGGTAATCCACTAAGTTAGTACTCATTAAAATAGAAAAAGCGTAAAGTGAGGCTTCTAAGGTAGCCTGATTCTCACTTAGCTTTGCAGAGGCATCAACAACATCAGTTGCTGTGATATTCTGCAGTTTTTCGTTAATTAGTAAAATTATGCTATCATACGACTCATTTTGATCTTTTAAGCGTTGCGCCGTACCCTTGATGCCTGCATTTACAGAAACTAGCCCGTCAATAGCAGCATTCACAAGCTCGGTGGCATCTTCTAACAGAGAGTTCTGAGGAACTCCCGAAACATCATCTGCGGCTAAGCTTGCATGTAATGCTCCAATTAAATCCTGAAAAGCTTGATTGGAGGCGGTCACGCCATAGCTTATATTTTGCGTGCGGCTGGTTTGTACGCTAGCTATATAATCATCACCTTGGTAGTAATTAGCATTTGGTTCATTACCATCCCCAAGGTTAGAAGAAATGACAACTGTATCCAGCACCGGTTGGGTATCAGTTTTACTGCCTGAAAAGAGATAGAGCCCTTCAAAACTTGTGTTTAAAGCGGTTTGTACCTGCTCTAGAAGCGATGTAACCTCGGTTGCAAATGGCAGTTCATCACCAGATGGGCTTCGTCTCTTTGCAAGTAAAACAGCGAGGTCTTCAGCAATATTTGTAAGTTGATCAACGCTTTGTGCAGCCACGTTTAAACGGTTAATGACCGTAGTATTTGCTTTTTGAAAAGTGGAGTTCTCTTTCACCTTTGTTTTGAGTGAAAGTACAATTTCTGTATTGCCTTCTGCTGCTAATTCATTGAATTTATCATGCTTAAAACCACTCGCAATTTGTCGGCTAAGTTGGCCAATATTATCTTGCTTGGTTGCAACATCTGCCAACAATAGCCGGCTATAAGTGTTTCTATTTACTGCATCTACCATCATTCAATCTCCTGCTTTTATCCACCAACTGATCTCATAAGCTCTTTAAATAGCTCGTCAATTACTGAGATAAGCCGTGCTACAGCACGATAGTTATTTTCCACGATCACAATCTCGGCGAGTTCTTCGTCAATATTAACGCCGGCACTTTCTTGGAAAAGAGTTTGGAATCCATTTAAAATAAGTGCTTCCAATTCACTGTTTTGAATAGCCTGATTGCTGCGGGTGGCAACAGAAGCGATAATGCTGCCAACATAATCACCCAATGTTTGTGTGGATGAAGGAAGGTTTCCTGCTGAATCAAATGCAACATCCAGTTGTCCTAAAATGCCTAAACGTTGTGCAATGCTATTATTGCCCTTGCCAAGCTCGTAGGTATAAAGTGCCTGCGCAGGATTAGAGGGCTGAGCTGAAAGGGTGAGATCACCCACTGCAATTAAGTTCGGGTTTGTAGCGATGTCGCCGCGTATAGCAAAATTAACCGCAGCATTTCGGGTTTGATAGGTGTCTTCAAAGAAGTTATTCATTCCAAAATAATGTGAAAAACCACGATTTGTAATATCTTCACTGCTAGCGCCTGTAAGCCCTGTTTCTTGGCTATTCAACTCGTTAATGGCGATACCGTTGGTAGAACCATTTGCTTCAATTACCAAAAATCCTGCGGTTGAATTGTTTGTAATGGTATTGCCATTAGCATCTACTAGCTTTGCTGTTGCAAAGCGTTGTGAAGATGGAGAAGCCGTAAAGCTGCTAGTTCCGCTTAGGTTATTAACAGATGTTGGTTCAAATCTATCGTTGAGCGCACCACTTGTTGCGGTCGCAACGGTATAGGTAACATCTGCAGATGATACATTGCCATCACTATCGGTCACTTGAACCGTCACGGTGAGTGTATAAGGGCCACCGCTGCCGCCTGTTAAGTCAATAGTAACAGGGTCGTTGGTGCGTTCTGTTGCTCCTGCGTCTAAGCTGTAAGCCGCGGGAAGGGCGCTACCGAGTACGCCGCCATTGTTAACGGTTAAGCCAGTAATTTCGACGGTAGATCCATCAACAGCAATGTTATCTAGCTCAAAATCAATATTAAATGTGCTGCCGGTTGCAATCGTATCTGAAAGTGAAGCAACACGTATGTTGCTAAGGTTTCCAATGGTAGCAATCGCCGGAGGAGGGCCGTAAAAGCTATTGATCTCATCAATTATGGTCTGAATGGTGGGTTGCCCAGCACCACTGCCACTGTTGAGTGAGGCAAGATCAAGCGTTAGTGGCTTGAGGTAAGTTTCATTTGGGTATGGGCTTGTAGCAGGTGAGCCATCTTGATTGAGTACAGCAATTAAAACTTCACCACTAAAGCCTACTTGTGTATTGGCTGTTACAGCAAGTGTTCCGGTTAAAGAGCTTGGAGGTGGAAGGCTTGAGCCATCATTATGAATGGCATTAACAGCATCCCTTAATTGCGTGGCCATCTCATCGAGTTCTTCTACAAAGGCAGGTAAAATGCTATCTCTTAATTCTAATAGCCCTTTAATTTTTCCACCTGTGAGCGTTGTGGTTACGGTTTCGGATGTTCCACTTGAAACAAGCTCAACACTTTCACCGCTTGTGCCGGTTATTTGAGTTACTGTCACGGCACCAAGCGTGCTATCATCAATAAAGCTATTGGTAGAGTTAGCGTTGGTATAGTTTAGTCTAAATAAATTACTATCCAGAAGGCTGATACCATTTCCGGTAGAAATAAATGCTGTGCTATCCGAGGTGATGGTGACATTTATAGCAAGATACTGTCCTAATTCTTGTATCTTTGCATTTTGTTGAAGGGCTAAATCGGTATAACCGCCTGTGCCTTCAGCAAACTGACTAATTTGACCATTAATGGTATGTAAGTCACTGAGCAGATTATTCACCGTATTGATGGTTGTTTTAATTTCACGGTCTGCTTCTAGTCGTAACTCTTGGATTTCGTTAGCGAGTGTATTAATTTTATCGGTCAGGTTGATGGATGCATTTAGTGTGGTCGTGCGAAGTGATGCAAGTCCGGGATTTCCAGCCAGTTCACCAAACGATGAGAAAAAATTATCAAAAAGCGTAGAAAGGCTGTTGCTGGCTTGTGGTGTGCCATATAGTTCTTCAGCATTTTTCAGATAGCTCTCTAATACTTCGGTACGTCCAAGAACCGAGTTTTGAGAGCGAATACTCGCATTTACCCGTGCATCAATTTCTGCCACAATCCCTTCAATTCGAACACCTTGGCCACGTCCATCCGTAACAACTGCGGATTGTGACACGCTTTGTTTTACGTAGCCTTCAGTATTGGCATTGGCCACGTTGTGCCCGTGGACAGAAAGCGCCTCCTGATAGGTTTTAAGGCCACTAAGTGCTGAATTTAGAGATGAAGAAAGGGTCATGTCCTTATGCTCCGGCGGTTAAATCCGCTCATCCAAATTTAGAGGTTTTGTATGCATATGGTCGCGCGATGCATTTCCATAAGTGCCGTTCTTACCATAGCAGCGAACAGGTGTAGTACGCTCGCTCACCACGTCACGAATTAAATCAAGTACAGCGCCATGTGCGGTATGTGCTTTTTTAAGTTCCTGATGACCTGTTTTTACGGTCGCATCAAAAGTTCTGGCATCATTTCTTGCTTTCTCAAGTGTTTCTTTTGAAATAGTTTTTAGCAGCTCAGGGTTTGCCTTTAAGGCGATCTGATAGCCTTCTAAAATACTGGCAAGCTGAAGCTTTTCTTGGTGTGTATCTTTCAGTTTCCCAATACGAAGTTGCTTTAGCTGAGCCATGTCATCATGTACTAGCTCTGATAATCTGCGTGTTACGGCCATCATCTCTTCTAAATCAAATTCTGGCTGTGTTGTGCTATATCCGGTCATTGTGCTACCTCCTGTAGTGCTAACATTTCCTTGGCAATATTATCTGCCAATCCTATTCCGCCTGCCTGGCTAAAAATTTGTCCGTATTCAGTAATCATAAGACTGCGAAAGATATCATTTCCGCCACCGCCGCCATACAACCCACCTTCTGCATCTTTACTAAAAAGCGGCTCAATCATTGTAGAAAGAAACTGGCCTTCTAGTTCTTGTGCTTTTTGGTAAATCTGTGCGTGCTTATCGCTTACTGCATGGTTTGCAGACTTAGCGTTCTGAGCATAGATATTGCCGGTAGTTGCGCTGATGGGTGTAAGTACATCCATATTATGTTACCTTGTTTCAATTTCAGCTTGCAAAGCGCCAGCCGCTTTGATGGTTTGTAAAATTGTAATTAAATCACGTGGCCCAACACCAAGCGAGTTTAGTCCTGTTACTAAATCACGTAGCGATGCGCCTTGGCTAAGAAGTGCCATCTTGCGGCCTGGATCTTCACTAACGTTGACATCAAATTCTTGGCTCTTTTCTGTTGTAGCTCTATCACCTGAAAACGAGGTAGGCTGAGAGAAAGCAGTCGATTCTGTAATGTTTACTATCAAGTTTCCTTGAGCAACGGCAATCGTATCAATGCGTACATTCTCACCCATCACAATAGTGCCAGAGCTTTCGTCAATCACGATGCGGGCAGGTTGGTCTGGTTCAATCATCACTTGCTCAACATCAGCCAACAGGCCAACAACATTATTTTCATAAAGTTCAGGTACACCAAGCTTTACGGTGCCTGGGTCTAGTGCTACGGCAGAGTTAGCACCCACTAATTCGTTAATTGCTTCTGCAATTTGACGTGCGGTAGAAATATCAGGATTGCGCAGGGCGAGATTCAAACTGTCCATCTGAGAGAGCGAGAAGTCGATTTCACGTTCGATAATTGCACCGTTAGAAACGATACCTGTGGTTGGTACACCTTTACTAACAACGTCGCTTCCTGCGCTGGCCTGAAAGCCGCCAATGGCTACTTGCCCTTGTGCGACCGCATAGACTTCACCATCAGCACCCAAAAGCGGCGTAGCGAGTAACATACCGCCCTCAAGGCTCTTCGCGTCCCCAAGTGTGCTAACAGAGATGTCTATATGGCTGCCTTGGCGAGAGAATGGAGGGAGAGTAGCAGTAACAGTGACGGCAGCCACATTCTTTGTCTTAAGTTGAGTTCCTTTGGTGTTAATGCCTAAACGTCCAAGCAAATCTACCAATCCTTTTTCGGTGAAGGCCGAGTTTTTCAGGTTATCACCTGTGCCATTAAGGCCGACCACCAACCCGTAGCCTACCAGCAAGTTGTCACGAACACCTTCAAAATACACAATGTCTTTTATGCGAGAGGCGGCTTGGGCATCAGGAATCTGCACCCAAAGACCTAAGATCAACATTGCGATAAGCCGCAGAGAGAGCGAGAGGCGGCTAAAGCGTCGTAACTTCATCTTTATTAATCGCTGGTAAGCTACAATGTTCATATTATATTTTCTCTTCTTTCTTTCATTACGCCGTTCTATTGCTAGATTGGCCCCATGTGAGAAGAGTAATGCGAGAACTGTGCCAACGGTATAAAATTGGCTCTCATGCTAGGAAATAGCAGGGTGCTGAGGTTTCTTATTTAGGTAAAGAAGGCTTGGAGTATCAATAAAGGTGGAAAATTTTGCCTATCTTCCCCACAAAGTGGAAAGAATTGCCGTTTTGAGGCGTTTGCTAGATTCTGTTGAGGTGATAATACGGGTCTAGCTACGCATAATCCATCCGCCACCAATAAGGCGATCGCCTTGATAAGCAACGCATGCTTGCCCCGGTGTGATGGCGCGCTCAGGCGTGGGCAGGGTGATGGTGGCAGTGCCACCTTCTTCAGGCGTGATGGTAGCCAGAATTGGCTGTTGTGCATAGCGCACTTTAATTTCAGCCTCAATCGCAGTGTTGGGTGCTTCAGGCAGTAGCCAATTTAAATCGCGTATACGAAATGAGGTAGTGCCTAATGCTTCCACAGGGCCAACAATAACTTGGTTTTTTTCAGGGTTTAGCTTAATCACATAAAGTGGATCAGGCCATGCAATGCCAAGCCCGCGGCGTTGACCAACGGTGTAGTTGATAATGCCGTTATGATGGCCTACTACTTGGCCGTTCATGTGGACAATTTCGCCATCATCAAGCGCGCCAGGGCGCATTTTCTCAATCACTTTGGCATAGTTGCCATCGGGCACAAAGCAAATATCTTGCGAATCGGGCTTGTCGGCCACTTCTAGCCCAAAGCGCTCTGCCATTGTCCGTGTTTCAGGCTTACTAAGCCCACCAAGCGGGAAGTGCAGATAGTTTAGCTGTTCTTGCGTGGTGGCAAACAGGAAGTAGCTTTGATCCTTGTTTTTATCGAATGCGCGGTGCAGTTCTGCGCCGTTTGCGCCTTCTTTGCGCTGCACATAGTGGCCGGTGGCCAAGGCATCGGCGCCTAAATCTTTTGCCACCTTAAATAAATCACGAAATTTGACCGATTGGTTGCATTTAACGCACGGAATAGGCGTTTCGCCACGCAAGTAAGAATCGGCAAAGTCGTCCATTACTGATTCTTTAAAAATGCTTTCATAATCGAGTACATAGTGCGGGAAGCCTACTTTATCGGCTACATTGCGTGCATCATAAATATCTTGCCCTGCACAGCATGCGCCTTTTTTTTCGAGCGTGACGCCTAAATCATAAAGCTGGAGCGTGACCCCAACCACCTGATAGCCTTCGTGATGCAGCAAGGCCGCGACGGCTGAGCTATCAACCCCGCCTGACATAGCCACCACCACTTTGGTATCGGCAATAGATTTATGTTTGATGAAACGATTTTCTGCCATAATACGCGCTTTATAGCGGATATTATAAAAAATAGCAAGCTACCTGCAACTTGCATACTCAATGAGATTTGGGTTTAGTAACGTTATCTCTTTAATGAGAATATATCCACAATCTGTTGTTTGTTAACGGTTTTTTAACTTTTCTGTGGCAATATTGATTTTGTCGGCATGATATTACGGTATTGTGACGCATGGGAGGTTAGGAAGGCGCTGTTCTGGCAGCGCCTATTTGCAATTTAAGCTTCGTCTTCAGCTTTGCCTTCAATAAGTGGGCTTTCTTCAGTCAGTATGTGGTA
>CAYGPX010000051.1:0-8937 GCA_964351935.1 uncultured Rickettsiales bacterium
CGTAGGTTTTGCACCAAATGAATTTGAAGAGGTGTTTCTACCTTTTCATCAGGGTACAAATAGCCATTTTTCAGGAAGTAAGAAAGGCTGTGGTCTTGGTCTTACATTATGCCGTGAAATTATAAATGCACACCATGGGTGTATTTGGGCCGGTAATTCAAAAATTGGTGGGGCGTTGCTCAGCTTCATACTACCGTGTGAAGAAACAGGCGATGAGAGTGCGGAGTTTTATTTGCCAAAGTCACAAAGAACTAAGCATAATGCTAATGATTTAAGATCTTTTGGTGAGTTTTCTGAAGTAACAAGTGCTTCGTCTTAATTAATGTTATTGAAAAAATTAAGCTAACTCTTTTGCTGCAAAAAACGGCTTCCTGGCTTTTCAGCGGGTATTAAAGATAAATCTTTAGGAACGTTATTGCTATCAAACGTACGCACTTCTACTTTGAGTAGTGAAACAAAAGGTATATTAAGCGTTGCTTGTGCTTCGCCATTTGAGCGATCCACCAGTGAGCACTCACCAACAACTATACCACCGTGCTCGTGTATGCATTTAAAAGTTTCGAGCGATGATTTTCCCGTTGTAACAACATCTTCTACAACCAATACTTTGGCACCTTTAGGGATTTGAAAGCCACGACGTAGTGTGAAGTTGCCCTCAACACGTTCACAAAATATACTTTCAACACCAAGCTGACGACCCATTTCGTAGCCTACGACTACACCACCCATCGCTGGCGCAACAACCATATCAAATTCTAGCCCGCTTTCTCGTACTTTATCCGCTAATGCTGCGCATAGCCTGTAGGCACGCTTGGCATCCATCAGTACGCGTGCGCATTGCATGTAGGTATCACTATGCAAGCCTGAAGATAGTATGAAATGCCCTTTTAAGATTGCTTGAGCATCTTTAAATTCCTGCAAGATTGAATCTTCTGAAAGAGTCATAATGCTTTCCTATATAGTTTTTGCATGCACGTTTTTGTAACAAACCTAGGCTTAATGTAAAGTGAAAAGATTATATTTCATCCAAATAGAAGCAACATAAATACTATTTGTAATAATATAGAAATATTTAGCTGCTATTGTGGTTGCTAGGAAATTTTAAATAAGGCTATTTATATGAATACTGATAGTAAAAAACCGTTTGATTTTGAAAGCAGTGATAAGAAGCGTTTTGGCTATCAAATGTCGGCGTTAGGAATGTATTTGACAGGGGTGGCACTCATATTATCAGTTCCAGTGATATTTGTAACCTCACCTGTGGCTGTGCCATTGTCAGCTGCAGCTGTTGTTGGGCTGATTTCAGGTGGTATTGCAAGTTTAGTTGTGGGTGGCGGATTTAGCGCGGCCAAAGGCGCTGAACTAAGCAAGCAGCAGCGTCATGCAACATTGCAAGCGGCCGGCTATCGTGGTGAAGAACCAATAAAAGGTCATGCTGTTGAAAATAATCCAATGAACCAGACAATCAACGGTGGTAAGTTCCAACAACAGCTTCAGGAACAGAGGCAGCAGACTTCAACAGAAATGAACGTAATGCAAAAGTAATGGATTGCATGAACTATACTTGCAAGTATGAAAAAGGACGTATTTAAATATGACCGAAAATCAAAAAAACACAGTATTTTCTGCTAATGATATTGATTATGCATCGAAGCGTGCCCAAGAAAAATTCTGGGAAAAACAAACCAAGTATATCTATATTTGGGATCGTTTTATGGCGTGGAGATTTCATAAAGCAGATCTAATCGGCGCAAATGCAGCGATGCAAGAAGCGGAAAAAGGTTTAGGATCACTTAGTGATACGATGCTAAAAGGTCTGGTTGATGATTATGCGCGTAAAAATAAACGCATTGAGCTGTTCAGAAATAGTGGTGAAGGCTTTTATAGTGATATTTCAAAATTTTCATTCTTGGCAGCTATTCCCCTGGTTGTATGTGCGGTAGCTTTTCCTGCAACTGCTGCTTTTGCGGTATTTGCCGGCATTTTTATTGCAGCAAGTCTCGCTACAGGCTTGGCAGAGCATATTGTAAGCACAAGTAATACCAAAAGCTCTATTCCTGCGGGTGAAACGGCAAGAAATCTTTTTAGTAGCCAGTTGGATATGATGGTTTCACAAGGTATGGACCGTGATGATGCAGTAAAGCAGCTTTTAGAAGATGTAAAAATACGTTATGCAGATAAAGAAATGTTTAAAGACGAAGCTAGTCTTTCTTACCCTTCGCCACAGCCAATGTATATGCAGCAGCCTGTATATCAGCAAATGATGCCAAATAATCAACAATTTTCGTTTCAACCTCAGCCAATTCGTTATCAGGATATACAGCAAAGCGAACAGTGGCAGAATAAATTTTCATCACAGAATGGAAATAAGATGTTAGATAGCAGAGCTACTAACGGCGATAAGTTCCAGCAACAGCTTCAGAATCAGAGGCAGCAGTATGATCAAAGTGCTGTTTTACAAGCTAGTAGATAAGCCATCTAATGTAAAACTACATAAACTTCATTGTGTAAACTATTGATTATAGTGGAAAATAATTTTTTCAATAAGTAATATCGATTATGCGGCGAAACGTGCTAAAGAGAAATTTTTGGCTCAACATCGTCTTGGACTTTATAAAGGTCTCAGAAATAGACGAAATATTAGACTACAAGCAGAGTTAGTGCTGGCAGTAGCTTTATAGGAATTGGTTTGTTTTCTAAGTGCTTTCTAGGCCTATCAATTGCGATGCTAATGTTTGTACTTACTACATCTTCCTTAATAGCGGTTCCAATAGTTGGGTACTACATGGCATATGTCGGAGGATACTTGGAGTGATGACAGGTGTAGTAGCGGGAGTAGCTATTGACCGTTATCTTTTTGAGAAGAATACTCAAGACTCTGTTCTCAAGGGTAGTGAAGCAAAAAACGTTTCGTCAACAGGTGGCTGTAACAATAAATAATGGGAGTTCACTTCAGGATGCCATTCTTGCATCCGTTGATGTGGCTCTTAAAAAGTATGGACATAAAGAGTTTTAGAATCTGAAATACTCACAGATTCACTTAAAGCCATAGAGCAGTCTCTTCAAAAGGAAAACGCAATTGCTCCATCATCTCAAGAAAATAGTTCCCTATCTACGCTGGAAAATTTTGAGGACAAAAAGTTCAATACGGAAAGGCCATCGTTTATAGAGAAAATGGAGGCTAAAAAGAATGCTTCAAAAGATTTTGTATCTCAGTATATGCATTAACTTAGTTTTTCTTCGTAAAACTGTTCACCAATCACTATTTTTTCTCTGTTGTTTTGTTCCCGCCAGTCGTTGGTGTCTCTGAGGGAGTAAATGCAACCACAATATTCTTGCTGGTAGAATTTTTCGCGCTTGGCGATTTCGTACATTCTGGCGCCACCACCTTTCTTACGCCAGTTATACGTCCAGTAGGTGACTTCGTTATCTTGCGTGCTTGCGGCATATTCTCCGGAGGCGTTGATTTGAGCCATATTTTTCCAGCGTGAGATACCCAAGCTACTTGTAAAGACTTTAAATCCATTGGCTTTGGCGTATTCCGCCGTCTTAACAAACCGCATATCAAAGCACATGGTGCATCGTTTGCCACGTTCAGGCTCATGCTCCATGCCTTTTGCTTCGTGAAACCAGTTCTGTACATCGTAATCGGCATCCACAAAGGGGATGCCCAGCTTTTCAGCAAAGCGAATATTTTCATTTTTGCGTATCTCATATTCACGTTTAGGGTGGATGTTGGGATTATAGAAAAAAATGGTAAGTTCAATGCCGTTTTCCATCATCAGTTCCATCAACTCACCGGCGCAAGGCGCACAGCAGCTATGGATTAGCACTTTCTTTTCGTCGTGGGGAACGGTTAAATCAATCTGAGGGCGAATTGATACAGGGATGGTTTTTGTATCTGGTACGGTATTTGGAAGCATGGCGGATAGGGTGTCTCTCTTGCTTTTTTCAGCGCACATTATAGCGAGTTTTTTTATGAAAGACAAGAGAGCTAATAGTCTTGCTAAAGACTAAATCGATGTTTTCTAAAAGCGCTTGCAAACAAAGAGTGAGAAATGTAGAATTTTTGCGCTTTAAAATAATAAAAAGGAACATGGGAACTATGTCTAGTAAACAAGAAATTATGACAAAAATAGAGGCTGACCTTAAAGCTTCACCTGAAAAAAGAGATGCTATTCTCTCGCTGTGGGAAAAATTTGAAGAGTCAGACGCAGAAAATGATAACCAGCCACTTCCTTCTTCGGCACTAGCGGTAGAAGATACTGGAATGCAGGCGCAAGACTCAGGTATGCCGTTTGTGGGGCAGCCATCTTTTTACGGTTATGATAATTACGTGGCGCAGGATAATAACACCTGCGGTCAGGCAGTGATTGGGTCATTTGTAGATTTCTATAATAAAAATCCATTTGGTTTATCCAGAAATGTGAAGGGTTGGGATAATAAAAATCATTTCGATAATTTAGAATTTATTGGCAGAATCTTTAAACAGTTTGGGCCAGATTATCCGTGGCCAAATGGTGTAACCGTACGTGAAACCATCAGAAATGCTTGCCATCATTACGGGCTTAAAACCAATGAGTGGTATCCTGGTTCGTTTAGTAATGGTTTGGACTCTAGGGATCGTTTGGTGGATTGGATTAACAAATATAAAATGCCTGTAGCAGTATTGGTGGATACAGGTACAAATATCTTTAATAATCCTCAGCCTTATACCCTTCACTGGTGCACCGTTTATGCTTATGATGCTAAGGGTGTTTATATTGCCACTTGGGCAGGTTCACGTTATGTGGAATGGCCTATGTTTATGAAAGCATGGCATTGTAATTGGATTCCTTACCCTAACAATTTTTATCAGTTAAGAGTGTGGGCGTAAGATATAAATTGAGTGTGCCGTTGCTATTTACCATGCGCTAGCTACGTGCTTAGGCCATTTGCGAGGGATGATAGCCATAATATCATAGCGTGGGGTGAGGTGTGAAAGGCGCTTTCGACGTTTTAAGAACAGGCTTGCCCCATGTGCTATACGCTCACGCTGGCGCTGAGTGATGCTGAGTTTGGCGCTGTCATAACTGCTGCGTGCTTTCACCTCAATAAATGCAATAATGTTGCCTCGCCGTGCAATGATATCCACCTCGCCATGGGGTGTTTTGTAACGCATAGCTAAGATGCGATAGCCTTTGCATATCAGCCAGCCAGCAGCAATATATTCCGCCCATTTGCCGCGCTGATAAGCCTGTTGCTTCTTATTTTTTGCCAGAGAGGGTGAGGGCGCGTTCATAAATTTGCTTTTTGTTAATTCCGGTATGCTCTGCAACAAACGCGACGGCTTCTTTCAGTCGCATTTGCTCAAGTGCGGTGATAATTTGTGCATCAATTTCGGCTTCATCGGGGGTGTCAGATGCTAAGTGCGGTGCAACCACAAGCACAATTTCACCTTTAATATCACTATGTTCGCTGTAATATTTTGCCAACTCTTTAAGTGAGCCTCGGCGAAATTCTTCATAATGTTTGGTGAGTTCTCTGGCAATGGTTGCTTGCCGATCACTGCCAAAAATTTGCTGCACTGCAGCAATGGATTCGGGCAAGCGTTTGGCCGATTCAAAAAATACATGAGTAACAGGCCATTGCTTGAGTGGCTCTAAAAAACTTAGCCTAGCTGCGGCCTTGTTTGGTAAGAAGCCATGAAAGCAAAAACGATCAGTAGGTAAGGCTGAAAGGGTGAGGGCGGTGATAACTGATGATGCCCCCGGTAATGTTATCATTTTATAACCGCTTTTATAGATTTCGTGCACCAAGCGATAGCCCGGATCTGAAATAAGAGGAGTGCCTGCGTCTGAAACCAGTGCTACGGATTGACCATCATTCAAACGGCGTAGAATATGATCGCGCTCCTTTTCTCCACTATGGTCGTTATAAATAAAAAGCGAGTTCTTAATGCTATAATGCTGCAGCAGTCTGCCTGTTACACGCGTATCTTCACAAAAAATAGCATCGGCTTGAGTGAGCACTTCCAGCGCATGAAGTGTGATATCAAGCGGGTTGCCGATGGGAGTGGCGACAATATAAAGCGCATTTTCTTTGCGAAAACGGGTAGAAGCCGGTTTACTTGCTTCTAAGATTTGGCTAATATCACGCTCATTAACGGAGGACATAGTGGAATGCGCCTAAAACTATTGTTTACATCTTTTTTGATGCTGATGCTTATCGCCTGTCAGCAAGGGCCTATTGCACTTGGTAATGAGCAGTCAATTTATCAACCGCAGCAACAAGAGCGCATCATAACACAGCGAGATGACGATGCTAGTCAAAATCGCTTTTCGGGCTTTGGAAATAATATTTTTAACCAGTTTCAACCTGCGCCGTCTAATCTCCAGCAGCCGGGCTTTAATATTTTTAATCGTTTCTCAAATTTTTCAGAAACAAAGATTGCAATATTAGTGCCACTTTCGGGTGAGTATAAAGCCCTGGGCGAATCGATGCTGAATGCGGCGCAACTGGCATTGTTCTTTTTAGACGAGCCGGGCTTAGTGCTCATGCCAATTGATACTAAAGGAACGCCTTTTGGTGCAAGAAAAGCGGCTGAGGAAGGCATAGAACGTGGTGCGAAGATGATTTTGGGGCCTATTTTTAGCCGCTCTGCAAAGGCAGTGGCTGAAGTAGCCGAAGCGCATAGTGTAAGTGTGGTCTCGTTCTCAAACGATAAAACTTTGGCCGGTACAGGCGTGTTTGCTATTGGCTTTCGTCCTGAGCAAGAAATTGAACGAATTATCAACTATGCAAGTGCTAGCGGCATAAAAGACTATACGGCAGTGCTGCCTAATAATAATTATGGTGCAACTGCAGCAGAAATGCTTCGTCTAGCATTACAAGGAACTGAATCGTCTATTCTGCGAAGCGAAATTTATTACGTAGACCGAAATGGTGTGGCTAAGAATCTCTACAACCATACGATAAGCGCTATGAATGCTGCACTCAATAACCGTGCAGAGCGCAATTATATTGAGGCGGAAAAGCGCTATAATGATGAGGCAATTGTATATCCTCGTGGCATGCTTGTGCCAGAAGGTGGTGCTAGATTACTGAAAGTGCTCGATAATCTGGAAAAATCCGGTCGTTTTGATGGTCAAAAGATCCGGTTGCTTGGTAGCTCGCTATGGTCTGAAAATATGCCAACGCATAGCTTATTAGAAGGTGCTTGGTTTGCTGCAGCCCCTGTTGATAGGCACCGTATATTTGAAATGAATTATGAGCAGGTTTATGGTGAAAAACCAACTTCTATAGCCAGCCTTGCTTATGATGGTGTCGCACTTTCGGTGGCATTAGCTAGGCAGTCTGGTGGACAAAACTTTTCGCGAGAAGCAATCAGCAGTCCTCGAGGTTTCATGGGGGTGGATGGTATTTTCCGTTTAGAAGAAAATGGTTTAACGACGCGCGGCCTTGCTATCATGGAAGTACGTGAAGGTCAGGCTGTAGTAATTGATCCTGCGCCACAGCGTTTCTCTGAAGTGACGGAGCACCGTAGTTTAGGTGTGATGGGCGAAGATGCCGCTGAAGATGATGGGTATTAGAGAAAAAACTTATTCTGCTTTTTCAATTTCTCCTTTTAAGTCAATTAATCGCTGCATAGCTGGTGAGCCTTTTGGTAGCTTGTTTTCGGCAAAGTCAGCATATTGTTTAGCATCTTTTAAATCTCCCGTTAAAACGGCGCGCTCGGTAAGCGCAAGGTAAGACATGCCAAGCTCTCCTTTTCGGCCGTAGGCAATGCCAAGCTGTTGCCATGCAAAGCTGTTATTGCGTTCGAGGTTGATGCCTTGGCGAAGAAGCGTGATGGCATCGTCAAGTGCTGAATCTTCTTCTCGCGCTATCATGGCGGTTGCAAGTTGAATCTTCATCAGAGCATTTTCAGGCAAGAGAGTTTCCGCTTTACTATAAGACGCAATTGCCTCTGGTAATCTGCCATTTTCAAATAAAATTTGTCCACGCATTTCATGGTAGTATGGATCGGTTGGGTGTTTAAGAATTAGCCCGTCAATTTCTGTAATGGCGCGTTTGATGTCAGGCTCTTTGTAGTAAGCAATTGAGCGTGCATAGCGGGCGATTTCAGACGTATCGCTTTCAGGAAATTTTTGGAACGTGATCGAGGGACGTTCAAGAAATGCCGCCACTTTTACAACAGCGCGATGATAGCGCTCTTTTAATACGGTAGGAATTTGCTTTGTTGGCGGGTACTGCCGGATATGATTGCGAATATGAGAAATTCTTTCGGCGCTTAATGGGTGGGTGACAGCGTAAGGGTCAATATTGCCATAGCGCTGTTTTGTTTCAATTTTTAAGGTGTTTAATAACTCTAGTAAACCCTCAGGGCTATAGCCAAGCTTTTGAAGAAAACTTAACCCCGCTTGATCGGCTGCTTGTTCTTGCGTGCGATTGAATTTTAGAAACATCCGCTCTGAAACATGCTGTGTGCCTGCAGCGATGGCTTGCCCTGCTGCAGGTGCGCCGGCAATGGCGGTGGCCGCACCCAAAATATAGCCAAGTGCGGTGGTGGCCGTGAGAGAGCCTATTTCATCCCCTTTTTGAATGAGGTGTCCTCCGGTGATATGGCCAGTTTCGTGCGCCAGTACTCCCATTAAGGTTTCAGGAGAATTAGAATATTGCAGTAGCGAGGTGTGGATAAAAATATTCATACCTCCTGCCACAAAAGCATTGAGGTCATCGCTTTGAATTAAATAGATATGCACATTTTCAGGGACAATATCAGCGGCACGAAAAATAGGGTTGGCAATATCACGGATGATATTTTCCGTTTCGGCATCACGAATCATAGGTGCAGCGTTGCTTTTTGCTAAAAAAGCAACGCTTAGTATGAGTGCTACTAGTATAATCAGAAAAAAATTGCTAAGTCGTATCATCATAGTTCACATTCTATAGATT
>CAYGPX010000052.1:0-8917 GCA_964351935.1 uncultured Rickettsiales bacterium
TAAATACCCCAACCAAATTGGGCCGGGCGTGTACGACATTCACAGCCCACGCGTTCCAAACAAGCAGGAAATGACCAAGCTATTGCATAAAGCACTCGAAGTGCTTGAGCCTGCACAAGTTTGGGTTAATCCTGACTGTGGTTTGAAAACACGCGGCTGGAAAGAAGTTGACCCTGCTCTTATTTCAATGGTAGAAGCTGCTAAGGAAATCCGTCAGGAAATCGCTTCTGGTAAGATTAAGAAAGCAAGCTAAACTTTTGTTTTAAAAAGAGCTTTGCTTTTTAAATACTAAAAAAGGCGGGAGCATCACACTCCCGCCTTTTTTTCTTACCAAGTTATATTATTAATTACTACCTAGCGGCACAACAGCTTCGCATGGGTAAGCATCTCTAATTGCATTTAATAATACAACTGTAGCTATTTCTTTGTCGCTTTCAGCCGCATGTTTTGCCATCCATTTGTTAAACAAGCGAATTAAATCTTCTGTACTAGATTCTGGCGGCAAACACACTTCTGTATGAACATTTTCATTATTTAGCAATAAAAGCATACTGCCTGCGCCAAAAAAGTAGCTAACGCAACTAGATTTTCTGCCTACATTTTCACGTGCTGCACTGTTAAACTTATGTTCAAAATAATCACGGCATGTGTAATAAACTGCTGCGGCAGTTACGTTTTGCGGTGCTTTTTCTTTAAATTCAACGGCCTCTAAACTATCTATTTTTTCTGCTTGTTCTTGAGAGATAGCAGGATGAGCGCTGCTAAAAACCACTACCATAAACAATAACAAAAACCGCATAACTCTTCCTCTATCTAAAAATGACTTCTTCTATCATCTTAGCCCTACAGCGCACTTCCCCGCAAGCGCTTTCTATGTTATAGAGATTTCCATGAATGAAGCGATGACACATGAAGAAAAACTAGCACCCATGCATGAACATCTTGCAGAACTACGCAAGCGTGTGCTCTTTTCATTTGCCTTTTTACTGCTTTCATTTGCTGTTAGCTACTATTTCGCCGAGGAAATTTATCGTTTTCTTGTCGCCCCTTTGTCCGATATTTTAGAAGGGCAAGACCGCAGACTAATTTACACGGGCCTTGCCGAAGCTTTCTTTACATATATGAAAGTTGCGTTCTACGCGGGACTATTTATATCTTTTCCAGTGTTTACATGGCAATTTTATCGCTTTCTAGCTCCCGGCCTTTACAAAAAAGAAAAATACATTGCACTACCATTCCTGTTGGCTGCACCCGTATTGTTTATTGCGGGTGGTGCGCTTGTTTACTATCAAATATTTCCTCTGGCGTGGACGTTTTTCCTAAGTTTTGAAAGTATGGGCACTAATAATAGCGGCCTTGCCATTCAGCTAGAAGCCCGTATAAGTGAGTATCTTGACCTAGTAATACAGCTTATTTTTGCGTTCGGACTAGCCTTTCAGTTGCCTATTTTATTACTTCTATTAGTAAAAGCGGGTGTTATTACATCTCAGTGGCTTTCTGCAAAACGACGTTATGCCATTGTAGCTATCTTTATTTTTGCTGCGGCTTTTACCCCGCCTGATATCATTAGCCAAATAGGGCTTGCCCTTCCTATGTTGTTGTTATACGAATGCAGCGTGTTCTTTGCAAAAATACTTGAAAAAAAGAACATAGAGAATGAGAAAAAAGAGGAAACTGATCATGCATGATATAAAAGCTATCCGTCAAAACCCTGTTGCATTTGACGCTGCAATGGTAAAACGTGGATTAGCACCCATTTCAGATGAAATACTTCAGCATGACCATGACGTTCGAAGCAATATTGCATTGCTGCAAGAGTTACAACAACAATCCAATGAAGCTGCGAAGAAGATTGGCGAGTTAAAGTCTAAGGGACAAAATGCCGATGAGTGGATGCAAAAATCAAAAACCATCAAAGCAAAACTAAAAGAACTAAAAGACAAAGAAGAAAAAAGTGAGTCAGATCCATCCTCTTTAGTTGTCGATAACCTAATGCTTACCCTTCCAAATACTCCCGCAGATGATGTGCCAGAAGGCATGGATGAAGACGATAATAAAGAAGTTCGCCGCTGGGGCGAGCCAAAGTCGTTTTCGTTCGCAGCAAAAGCGCATTACGAGCTAGGCGAGAATTTAGGGCTAATGGACAGTGAGAGTGCAGCAAAAATTTCAGGCTCACGCTTTACAATTTTAAAAGGTGACCTTGCACATTTAGAACGCGCCATTGCACAGTTTATGCTTGATATACATACGCGCGAATTTAATTTTACTGAAATGTCAGTGCCGCTTCTGGTTCGTGACGATGCCATGTATGGCGCAGGGCAATTGCCAAAGTTTGCAGAAGATGCTTTTTCCACCACCAATGGCTATTGGCTAATCCCAACGGCTGAAGTGCCGCTCACTAACCTGGTACGTGACGATATCACACCTCTTGAAAAACTACCCCTGCGCTACGTTTCTTGCACACCATGCTTTCGCTCTGAAGCAGGCTCAGCAGGAAGGGATACTCGCGGGATGATTCGTCAACACCAGTTCTGGAAAGTGGAAATGGTGAGCATTACTGCAAGTGAGGAATCAAACGAAGAGCATGAGCGCATGACCAATTGCGCTGAAGAAATCCTGAAACGCTTAAATTTACCTTATCGCGTCACGCTTTTATGTGCAGGTGATATGGGCTTTTCTGCTCGCAAAACGTATGACATCGAAGTTTGGCTGCCTGGACAAGCAAAATACCGTGAAATTTCAAGCATTTCAAACTGTGGTGACTTTCAAGCGCGCCGCATGAAAGCACGCTATAAAGCAGATGAGCATAAAAATAAATTTCTTCACACACTTAATGGCTCGGGGCTTGCCGTTGGCAGAACACTTATCGCGATCATGGAAAACTATCAAAACGAAGATGGTTCTATTCACATTCCTGAAATGCTCCAGCCTTATATGGGCGGAAAAAAGGTGATTGGCTAGTGCGCATACTTCTAACGAACGACGATGGTGTCCATGCACCCGGCATGCAGGTGTTGGCAGATATTGCCGCACAAATTTCTGATGATGTGTGGATAGTAGCGCCTGAAACGGAACAAAGTGGCACAGCTCATTCCCTAACCATACATACTCCTTTGCGCATTAAAAAGCTTGCTGAACGACGTTTTGCAGTGACCGGCACACCGACCGATAGCGTTTTGATGGCTATACAAGAAGTTTTGAAAGATAAAAAACCTGATTTAGTACTCTCTGGTATAAATCTTGGAAGCAACCTTGGCGAAGACGTCACCTACTCTGGCACCGTTGCTGGTGCAATGGAAGGATCACTACTTGGCATTCGCTCAATTGCACTCTCTCAAGATCATGCTGATTATTATCAACCTAACTTCGACGTTGCAACTGCACACGGTGTTGACACAATTAAGAAGCTATTGGCACTTGAATGGCCATCACATTTACTGCTCAATGTTAACTTCCCCTCAGTTGCGCTTAGTAAGGTAAAAGGCATTAAGCCAATACGTCAAGGAAAGCGGAAAATTGGCATATGCCATCAGCAGCAGCTAGACCCCCGCGGGAAGCCTTATTACTGGATTACAACACGTCGTGACGAATCACTGGATGTTGCCCCATCAGATCTATCAGCAGTGCGAGAAGGTTATATCTCAGTTACGCCACTAGGTTTAGACTTAACTGATTATCAAATGCTCAAAGCACTAGAAGAGCAAAGCTTCTAACTTTTATTTTATACATCAGGCACCTAGCTCAAACTGAGTTTAAGAACAGCGCGAGTCTTTACCACAGACAAATAAAAGATTTTAGGCTATATTACCCTTATGCTATTTACAGATAAAATAAACAAAAACCGTGCTCATGAGAGACTAAGAAATAATAAACCACCTATTGTTATTGGCGTACATAGCGGCATGGGTCCCATTGCGGGATACGCTTTTAGCGAACGGTTACAAACACTCATTGCCAAGCGTTATGCTGGCGATAAACGCGGCGATAAGGCGCACCCCGAAATTATCACCTATAGCGACAGCCAAACGCCCAAACGTGATAAGAGTATAGGCAGAGAGAAAGCGCTATTAAAGCATCTCATGAAAGGCATTGACTTCTTCAAGCGAGCCAGAGCCGACTTCATCCTCGCCCCTTGTAACACACTCATGCATTTTAAAGATAAAATTGAGCAAAGCACTGGCGTTCATTTGGTGGATATCATCACCACCACCGCAAAATATACGAAAGAACACCACCCCAATGTTAGGAAAGTAGGATTACTTGCAACCAAAGCAACCGCTCAGAATGGTCGTTACATAAACGCGCTTACATCTCATAACGCTGAAATGATTATTTCAGATAAACTAGATTTGGACAGAATCGACGAAATCATCGCAGACCTCAAATCCGGCGTGCATCTCAAAAGCGAAGCTGAGAAAGACGCATTACTTGAGAATATACGCCCTATTGTTGAACGTCTGGAGCAAAAAGGAGCTGAAGCTATCATTCTTGGCTGCACCGAACTCCCTTTACTACTAAACCAATCCAAAACCCCAGCCGGAACACCTCTAATAAGCAGCATCGAAGCCCTAGCCCAAGAAGGGGTAAAGCGGTTGGCAGAGTTGGAGAAAAGGTATGGAATAGGCAATGACACATATTATTGTCTTACTCGCTAATGTCTAGCTAATGTAGAGGTGGACCCCATTGTTAAGACAGTGTGTTAAGATATAATTCTGCTTAAATAAGAGGACAGAAATTATGAATAAACGCAAAACGTATAGTAAAAGTTTTATGAGCAAAAAGTTGGATTGGAAGCGATACGTGGGGATTTAACGTTATCGAAGATATCGGCCAAGTATGGTATTCACGCGACGCAAATAGCCGACTGGAAGCGTCGGGCGGTTAGTGGGTGGACTCTGTGTTTGCGGGAAAGGTAATCTCCGCGGATAGACCACAAGAGCAGCAAGTAAAAGAACTTCATGCCAAAATCAGTCAGCTTTTGGTGGAGAAGGATTTTTTGTTAAAAGCCTACGATCATTGAGCCGTCAACGGAGGGTAGAGTTGGTCTGTCGTACACATCCTGCGCTCAGCATTAGCAAGCAATGTTTGCTATTATCGCTTTCTCGTACTGTTTTTATTATAAGAAGCTGCACGAGAGTACATTTATTTACGAGCATTTAACGGCGTAAAAAATCAAAAAGGAGCTAATATCATGGTTTGAATATTACAATACACAACGACTCCATTCCGCTTTTAATGGACAAACGCCACACAAGGTGTATAAACAAATACCCCCTCAATGGGTAAGAATGGCAGCTTAAACAAAATAGCAGTATTATATCTTAATCTCGCTGCCAACCTGCGTAAACAATAGGAACCACTTCTATCATCACTTCTCAATAGAAAGATTAGAATTTTCTACTAAATCTTCTGTCCTTTCCATCTCAACTTTCAAGTTTTCTAATGGATTATAGTTGAATTTTTTCAGTTCTGTAATAATTCAGTAATGTAAATAGAGTATAACAGCTTTCTCAAGTTATAATAATTATGTAGAGGCAGTATGGCTCAACAGTCAGAGAAACAGAATAACAACGGTTCTATCACTAATATGCGCACCGAAGACGCTTACAACACTTTTTATACGCCACAAGGAGATGATATATCTCCCTACGATAAACTTTATAGGCGCCCTCTGGAGCTACATCATCGTATTATTATTCAACAAATTCTAAACAGTGCTGATAAGGCAATAAAAGAAAACCCAGATAACCCAAGAAAAATAAGGCTGTTAGACTATGGCTGTGGCAGTGGGCGTTATCGCAAATCAGCACAAGATGCTGCTCAATTCATTAAAGAACAGGGCTATAATGTGCCCATTGAGGTTGTTGGGTGTGATATTTCCTCCAATGGCTTAAAGCGATTTGAAGAGAGCTTGAAAAAAGAAGGATTTGAAGGCCAGAATGGTAATCTTAGCAAAGATAATTTGACCTTCTCTCTGCTCAAAATCACAGAAGATATGTGGCTTAAAGAGGTAGCAGAGCACATTGGCAAAGTAGATAATGCTTATAGTCCTTTTGGTCCCATTGGCTATATTAGAACACGTGAAGGTCGTCAAGATATGATGAAAATGCTGAGTGACATTACGACAAATCAGCTTTTCTTTACCTTGCCCGGCCAGAACCATATGCGTCCAGAGCAAGAAGAAGCAGCCAAACGCAGGCAGCAGGGCTTAGAACCGATTGCTAAGAATGATGGCGATATCGTTTATTCGCGTGCGGGTGGCAAAGTAAAGTTGTTCTTTCATATCTATCAAGGCATGAAGGAGGTACAAGATGATCTGGAAAAGGCTGGCATAAACGGAAAAATTAGTATGTCGAATATTGAACACGAAGATGCTTTGACGAGCACCCCTCAACAAGAAGCGATGGATTTTATTGCATGCTACTATCTAAATAGCGTTGCTCCGCAAGTTGTAAAGGATGCAGCCAGTAAATATTATATGGTGAGCGCGTCTAAAGAAAAAGAGATGCGCCGTGTTCCAGAAAAAGATAGTTTAGAATATAAATATCAACAGTCGTTGAAAAAACAAAACACCCTTTTACTTTAATAAGAAAGCAGTCATAATTTACACCAAAAGGTGTATAACGTTGACTTAATCTCAACTAGACTATATGGTTTTTGTTGGCGTATTATCCCACGACATAAGCAATATAGTGTAGGCGTTCACGTGTTATTTCGTAAACATTCACTTTTACGTGACTTCATTCTGATTGTATCGGTATTGTTACTGATACTTACAGGATTGTTTATATATAGGCTTAGCATAGCAGAGTCCCGCACATTGGAAGGTGAATTAAAGAATGTTGCGGCGAGAATTAACCATACTTTCACAGAAGGTGTGGACTATACCAATAACGTATTGGGCTATATGGGGCATCAAATACGGCAAAATAATGATGTTAAAGATTACCCTTATATTCTAGAGCTATTCCGCGCCTTTGCAAAGAACTCCAAAGTCAACAAAACTCTTTCATGGACGCTTGTTAGCTGGGTAGACACGAAAGATAAATTATGGGTGGATGCAAAGCTTGGAGTGCTTTCTTCTATGGAAGTAAAGACTGTAGCTGGTCAGCCCCATATAGAAGAAGCAAAAGAAGAGCAGTGGAAAGTCAAAATGGCGAAACCGCAGCTAGGAAATACGAGCGGAAAATGGATTATCCCCGCAGCACTTGGTGTAGCGGATAATAATGGCGATTATATCGGCTCGCTCATTTTCGGATTTGAAATTGAGAAGCTCAAAAAGCTTTTTGAAACCTATACGTTAGATAAACACATCGATTTTGTATTGGTGGATTATCAACATAATGTTGTTACCCGCTCATCCGAAGAATTTCAGCCTGATCTTAGCATTATTTCAGACATCAACTTTGTGCAAGAAGAAGTAGAGCCACTGGTCAATATCAACCCACTCACAGGTGAAAACTACCTTATTTATAAAATGCAGCGCTATCCATATGCTATTTACCTAAGCTATGAGCCTTCAGTAGTGTTTGATGGCTTCTTTGGGGTGTTGCGTCATAATATGCTAGAGGTTATGCTGGCGATCACATCGCTTAGCTTTATCGTTTGGTTTTTCTATTTACGCATTATTAAGCCAGTAGTGCAGCTTTCGGATACAGCAAACGCACTCACGCGTGATAACTATAACATCAGCATCCCTCGCACTTCTAGCTATGAATTGTTCACACTTGCAAAGGCCTTGGTTCGTATGAAGAGCTATAAAATGCGCGATAAGCGCGCTAAGCTTCTCTTGGAACAAACCAATCAGGCATTGCAGCAAAAGAATGAAACGCTGAATCAGTATTCAGGCAATCTTGAAGAAATTAATTCCCAGCTTGAGCAAACTAAAGGCAAGTTAGAGTATGCGTTGGAGGTGATTCACGATTCTGATCGTGAGCGAGAGGCATTTTTGCTTGATATGCATCGCTCTCTTTATATTCCAATTTCAGCCATTATGAATGGCGTAGTATTGTTAAAGCAGGAAAAGCTTGGCACGTTAAACCAAGAGAATTATGGCATGATCTTCGATGCCATCTATGATGCCGGAAAGCAACTTGAGTCACTTACCACCGAGTTTTTGAACGCTACGCAGGTGGATGTGTCCGAAATTCTACAAAAATGCGTGGTTTTTCAGCGTCGCTATGCAACGGAAAAAGGCGTATTAATCAAGCTGACCAACCCAAAGAAGCTTCCTATTATATGGGCAGACCGTTTGCGTTTACGCCAAATCTTGCTCAGTACCATCTACCATTCACTGCTTTATATCCCTGATAATGAGAAGAAGAGAATTTCTATCACCACAAAGTTGAAAAGAAACTCGGATAAAAAACCGGAGTGGTTAGAAATTGAAGTGAAGGACAACGGGTTTGGTGTAGATGAAAAGTCACGTCAACTATTCTGGAACAATCATTTTAAAGGTTCCAACTCTTATAATCGCGATCCTAATATGATGAACCTGGATATCAAAACATTACGCCATCTTGTCGCTCTGCACCACGGCACATTTACCATTGAGGTGATGGGTAAGAAAGGCACAGCCTTCACAATTAAGTTGCCATACCTATCGCGTGACGAGCTTGAAATACCAATGGAGCTACCCGAAGCATATGATAAAAAAGCCCACGAATACCAAAAGCGTATTAACCAAGCTATCGAGAACGCCAAAAACATCGTAAAATTCCCTGTAAAGAAAAAAGGTGAGGGAGATTAAAGGGCAATATAAGTCAAGATGATCCTGCTACATTTTACTGGAGTAGTATGTTAAAACTCTTTTATCAAGAAGAGTATATAAAAATGATCCTACAACAAAAAACTGGATGATTATGAGCCTGCTACATTTTACTGGAGAGTATGCTAAGACTCTTTTTTCAAGAAGAGG
>CAYGPX010000053.1:0-6092 GCA_964351935.1 uncultured Rickettsiales bacterium
AAATAAATTAAACAAAAACGGTTTCACCGATTCCAGTTTATCTGGCCCGCCAAGATTAAATAAAATAACTGCTTTTTTATTTCCCATCTTCTGTTTACTTCCCTCTAACCGTTGCTACTAGCGCTTCTACATGCTCAATGGGCGTAAAAGGTAAAATTCCATGCCCTAGGTTGAAAATATAAGGTTTTCCTTTGAAACATTCCAGCAATTCACGCGTTGCTTTTAAGGCTTTTTCTTTATCAAGCGCAAGCAGTAGCGGGTCTAAATTTCCTTGTACGGGTATCAAAACATTATCCCTTATCCATTCAGGAGAAATGCTATAGTCAAACCCAAGTGCATCGATGCCTGTTTCCTTAGCATAGAGCGGATACATCCTCGCGGCTTTGCGCGGAAAACCAATGATAGGAATTTCAGGGTAAATCGCTTTTACTTTCTTCACAATTTTTTTGGCAGGTTCAAGCGACCAAGTGATAAATTCTTCTTCTGTGAGTGAGCCAGCCCATGAATCGAACAATTGTAATACTTCAGCACCAGCGTTTACTTGCGCTATTAAATGCTCGGCTACTGCATCTATCAATTTATCCATCAATGCTGCAAAAAATTCAGGATACCGATACATCACTTGCCTGGAAGCTTGATGCTCTTTACTCGATTTTCCTTCCAGCATATAGGTTGCCAATGTCCACGGTGCTCCGGCAAAACCAATCAGCGTGGTTTCTTTAGGCAGTGCTTTGCGGGTTTTGGTGATGGCTTCATACACAGGTTTTAGGTGAGATTTATCAAACGAAACTGTGTCTAATCCATTCTCAGGCAACAGTACTTCAAGCTTTGGGCCTTCATTGGCCACAAATGAAACATTCATGCCCATTGCATCGGGAATGACTAAAATATCAGAAAAAATAATCGATGCATCAAAGCCAAATCGTCTGATAGGTTGCAGCGTCACTTCCGTTGCTTTTTCAGGCGAATAGCAAAACTCTAGAAAGCTACTGGTTGTTGCTCTTACTTGTTTATATTCTGACAAGTATCTGCCAGCTTGACGCATGAGCCACATGGGAGGACAGGCAAGCACTTCTCCCTTTAAAGTTTTTAATAAAGTCTTGTTAGTCATAAACGAAACATTCACCTGATAAGAATCTTACTTAAAAATACTTCTTGTTTATAACCTTCCTATTCTTGAATGACTATAAATAATAAATAAGATTTATATTAATAGAATAGTAGTAGTTAATTAGTCCCTGTGGATAATGTGCATAACAGTTTATCCTGATACTTATCCACAAAAAAACCATTTTTAATGAAAATCTTCGAAAGAGGCTTCTTTTCAGATTTAAACTATGTTACTAGCTTATTTTATCAAAAAGTAATGCTTATTTATCCACAGAATGTGCATAAACTAAAAATAGACACATTCCTGTGAATGACTCTGTGATGTAAACATGAGTGAAAATGTGCATAACAGAGCATTATCTTTTTACACAGAGTTATACGAAGAGTTATCCACAAGGTTATAAACGAAAAAGAAATTCTATTTCATGACAGACACAAAATTTTTTCATCTACATTTAGTTTCCGATTCTACGGGAGAGACAGTAAGTGCTGTAGCACGTTCTGCCATGGCGCAGTTTGAAGGCGTGGAGGTAGATGAACATGTATGGTCGCTGATGCGTACTAAAGGACAAGTAGAGCGCGCGTTGGATGGTATTAGAGAACATCCGGGATTTGTGATGTATACGATTGCTGATAAAGCCTTGCGAAAAATCCTAAAAGCTGGTTGTGATGAGCTGAAAGTGCCATGTATTTCCGTTATCTCACGTACTATCAACGATCTTTCAAGCTATCTTGGTGTAAAAACAAGTGCGCATTACCCCGGAAAACAACATGATTTAGACGATGATTATTTTGAGCGGGTGGAAGCAATTAACTATTCTCTTACGCATGATGATGGGCAATCTACATGGGATTTAGACGAGGCTGAAATTATCGTGGTGGGTGTTTCCAGAACATCAAAATCTCCTACCAGCATGTATTTGGCTTACCGTGGTTTTAGAACGGCTAACGTGCCTTATGTAAAAGGTGTGCCTTTGCCTGAAAATCTTACCAAGTTGAAAAAACCGTTTATCGTAGCCCTTACCATTAGCCCAGATAGGTTGGTGCAAATTCGTCGTAACCGTTTGCTTTCACTGCATGAAGAACACGAAACTGACTATGTAGATATGGAAGAGGTAAAAAAAGAGCTGGTAGAAGCAAGGCGCTTTTTCAACCAAAATGCTTGGCCTATTATTGATGTAACACGCCGCTCGGTAGAAGAAACCGCTGCCAATATCATTTCGCTATTTCATGATAGAAAACGCATGAAAGAAGAGGCTTAATCATGACCAAAAAAGCCGCCGTATTGGGCTATCCTATCAGCCATTCGCTTTCGCCAAAACTGCATGGTTATTGGATTAAGCAATATGGCTTAGATGCAAGCTATGAGGCCATCGAAGTAAAGCCTGAAAATGTGAAAGAAACCTTTAATCGCCTAAAAGACGAGGGCTATGTGGGCTGGAATGTCACCGTGCCTCACAAGGAAGAAGCGCTGAAGCTTGTGGATGAGGCCGATGATATTGCCAAGGCAATTGGCGCGGTGAATATGGTGATGGTTAAAGAAGGAAAACTTATTGGTTATAATACCGATGCGTTTGGATTTTTACAAAATGTGATGATATCTACCAACAAGCCTTTCAATCAGGGAGCTCCGTTTGCAGGAGAAAAAGCCTTAGTGATTGGTGCTGGTGGGGCAGCAAGAGCAGTGATTTCGGCAATCAAATCGGCTGGCATAAACCAAATTTATATTACCAATAGAACGCAAGAAAAAGCAGAAAAACTCATAGAAAATTTTAGAGATAAAGATGCCTTCAAAATTATTCCATGGGAAGAGAAAGACGCAGCATTAGAAGGGGTTGATTTTCTAATCAACACCACCTCACTTGGCATGCAAAATCAACCACCGCTTGCGATAAATCTGGATAAATTACCAAAAACGGCCATTGTGAATGATATTGTGTATAAACCTCTTGAAACCGAGTTGTTAAAAGCAGCAAGAAAAAGAGGCAATATTGTAGTAGATGGCATTGGCATGTTGATTTGGCAGGCGGTGCCAGCATTTAACGCATGGTTTGCTAAAGAGCCGGAAGTCACACAAACACTCAAAGACTATATGGTTAAGCTTAGCCAAGCATAGAAAACACTATACTCTCAATGTGAGAATCTGTACTGTTTGAATCTAGCAACCATAAAGATGATTCATTATGCTTACCATTGGCGTTACAGGCAGCATCGGTACAGGAAAAAGCTTTATTACATCGTGCTTTGCGCGGCTGGGCTTTCCTGTTTTTAGTGCAGATAAATGTGTGCACCGATTGATGCAAAAAAACACCCATGTGATAGCAGAAATTGCGCAAGCATTCCCGACGGCCATTATAAAAAATCAAATAAGCCGTAATAAATTAAGAGAGTTGGTAAAAGGAAAGCCAAAAGAATTCAAAAAACTGGAAGCCATTTTACATCCCATCGTGCGTGAAGAAGAACAGCGATTTGTTCAAAAATGTAAACGTATGCGTTGTAAATTAGCAGTGCTTGATATTCCACTTTTGTTTGAAACGGGAGCAGAGGTACTTTGCGATAAGGTTATCGTAACCTATGTTTCAGAAAAAATTCAGAAAGTGCGGGTACTAAAGCGCGGAAAAATGGGCGAAGAATTTTTAGAATATATCAAAAAACTACAAATGGATCAGTTAGAAAAATGTGAACAGGCGGATCTGGTAATTGATACTGGTCGCTCTAAAGCGTATAACTTTAAAGTTGTAAAAAATGTGGCAAAAGATTTGATTACTAAGCATGAGAGAATATAAAAATGCGTGAAATTGTATTTGATACGGAAACCACAGGGCTAGACCCTAACTATGGTCATAAGTTGGTAGAAATTGGATGTGTGGAAATCGTCAATAAAATCCGTACCGGTAATTCGTTTCACCGCTACATTAATCCTAAACGCGATATTCCGCGTGCCGCCAGCGATGTGCATGGTCTAACGGCTGATTTTTTGGCAGATAAACAAATTTTTGCAGAAATTGCAGATGATTTTCTTGCCTTTATTGGTGATTCGCCCTTGGTGATTCATAATGCTGCATTTGATATGAAATTTATCAATCACGAGTTAAAACTGATTGATAAGCCGCTCATTTTTCCCGGTCGTGCAGTCGATACGCTGGAGATGGCACGTAAAAAATTCCCTGGTGCCAAAGCAAGCCTAGATGCGCTGTGTAGCCGCTTTGGAATTGATCTTTCCAGCCGCACCAAGCACGGAGCATTACTGGATGCTGAGTTACTGGCAGATGTTTATCTTGAGCTTATAGGTGGCCGACAGACCTTTCTTTCACTTGAAGACGAAAAGAGCGAGAGTACGCGTCAAAAAACAAGCAATGTGCTTTCAGGTGCTTCAGGCAGAGAGATAAAACCCTCGCGTAGCCGTGCCATCAGCGAAGAAGAACAAAAGTGCCACGATGCGTTTATAGAAAAAATTAAGAATCCACTTTGGAAAGCAGTGTAGCGGATTTTACGCCTCTTTCTTTTCCTTCGCTGCTTTTTCGATATGTTGTTGGTAGAGACGTGTAAAATCTACCGGATCAAGCATCAATGGAGGGAATCCTCCATCACGAGTGGCATCGGCAATGATACGGCGTGCAAATGGAAACAGCATATTAGGGCAATAAACTAAAAGAATGCCATCACGTTCTGCATCGGCAACATCAAGTGTAAACACACCTGCATAGGTTAACTCAGCCAGAAACACGTTTTTATCGGCTGCTTTTGCTTCAGCGCGAATAACGAGAGAAACTTCATACACATTATCCTGTAAGCCTGAAATTTGTACGTCTACGCCCAAATCAATTTTTGGTGCGTCTTTCGCAGTTAAGCTAAACGGAGCGTTGGGACTCTCAAACGACAAATCCTTTACGTATTGTGCGTTAATGGAGATGTTTCTCTTGATAGTATCGGCGTTCTCTGTCATTTTCTTTTACCAACATGCGTTATAAATCGGTTATTATCATAAAATGTGAGGATGTTATAACGCATCTGAGCGCTAATACCAGAAAAATTTAAGTAAAACAGAGGAAAAACCGTTGTTAGACCTACTATTTTTTGCCGCCATTGCTGCATTTCTTGCCTATCGTTTTTATAACACGTTGGGAAAGAAAGATCATGACCCCGATGACAGTGTTATGCGCGCACTAAGGGAAGCCAAGCGTCAAGCCGAGCAGATGGAAAAAGAAGACAAAGTTATTACGCTACGGCCTGATGAAGTGAGGGTGGTGGAAGATAAGCCGCTTGATAAAACCCTCCAAAATGCAGTGGTTTCTATCCAGAAAGTTGAGCCTGAATTTACCACCGAGCAGTTTTTAGGTGGTGCAGAAAGGGCGTTTGAAATGATTATTGAAGCCTTTGCCTCGGGCGATAAAAAAACCTTGGAGCTCTTGCTTGCTAAAGATGTTTACCAAGAATTTGAAAATGATATTGATGCGCGTGAGAAAGAAGGAAAAGTGCTTTCTATCACGCTTGTTTCAGGGCCAAAAGCAACCATCAAAACGATTGAAATTAATGGCAAGCAGGCAGATATTTCAGTGCTGTTTGAATCGCGCGAAATTCGCCTTCTAAAAGACGAAAAAGGCCGTATTCTAGAAGGAGATCCTTCCGATGCTGAGCGCGTGAAAGACCTTTGGACATTCTCCAAAAAACTCGACAAGAAAATAAACCTATGGCAACTCGTCGATACCGAAGCGCTTTAATGAACGCGCTCCCTTTTAAGGGCACGCGAATGGCGTGGTGTTTTTTGCTGATGCTGCCTCTGGCTGTGCATGCAGAAGATATGTCATTGGTTGCGTCGGATTATGCCTCGCTTTCTGGTTGGGAAAACGAAGAATTTGAAGGTTTTTTTGAGTCATTTGAGAAATCTTGTAGCTCGCTAAAACGAAAAAAACCTGCTCAGGCGATTCATCAATCAGGCATTGGTGGTGATGCAAAAGAATGGCAAAATATCTGCCGAAAAA
>CAYGPX010000053.1:6102-8826 GCA_964351935.1 uncultured Rickettsiales bacterium
CAAATTTACGGGCTATTTTGAAGCTTCGCTAGAAGGAAGCCGAACAAAAAGTGACGCCTATCGCTACCCTGTTTATAACGTACCGCCGACACTCAGCCAAAATAGTAGCTTCTTCACGCGGGAAGAAATAGACAAAGGTGCACTTCAAGGTAAAGGGTTAGAGCTACTGTGGGTAAATGATGATGTGAAATTATTTTTTGCTCATGTGCAGGGTTCTGCTACCGTAAAAATGGAAGATGGCAGTGTTACGCGTATTGGTTTTGCAGGAAAAACAAACCACCCTTACCATGCAATAGGCGCATATTTGCGCGATAATGGCTTTATTGATGCTGAAAACGTGAATGCAGAAAGTATCAAGGCATGGCTTTATATGCATCCTGAAAAGCGCGAAGAAGTTTTTGCCTATAATCCATCTTATATTTTCTTTAGAGAAATGGCGCAGCAAGGTGGGCCAATCGGTGGTCAAGGCGTTGCCTTAACTGCAGGCAGGTCGCTTGCGGTGGATAAAGCGCTTATTCCTTACGGTGTGCCCATATGGCTTGAAACAAAGCTTACGCGAACAGATGAAAGCTTTCATCGTTTAATGGTCGCGCAAGATACAGGAAGTGCTATTAAAGGCGCAATAAGGGGCGATATTTTCTTTGGATTTGGTGAGAATGCAGAACAAAATGCATCCTATCAAAACAGTGAAGGTCGCTGGTTTTTGCTCTTGCCCAAAGAGATGTAATCATGACAAAGAAAGATAACAATACGCCAAAGTCGCCTTTGATAGAAGATGCTCATCTCTGGGAAGTGGTTGCCAAGGACATTGAACCGCTTGCAAAAGCAACAAGCTCTAAAAAGCTTGAACCCCATGCGGCAGAAGTTTCTACACCCATTAAAACGGAACATGCGCATCAAAACATAAAGCGGCCTTCTATAAGTCCACAGGCAAAAGCTATCACCACAGGCAATACGGCCGATGTAAACCGTGCTATGGCAAAGCAAATAAAAGCAGGAAAATATCCTGTAGATGCGACGCTCGATTTGCACGGAAAAACGCAAGTTGAAGCACACCAGATGCTAATTTCTGCCATTGAGCTGGCGTATTACACCGGTAAGCGTTGTGTGTTGGTGATTACAGGAAAAGGAAAGTTTACAAAAGGTGGTGGCGTGTTGCGAAGGCAGTTGCCTTTGTGGCTCAATCAGGAAAATTTACGCCCGTTTGTGCTTATAGTGAATGAAGCTGCACAAAAAGACGGTGGCAGTGGTGCGTTTTATGTCATGATAAAGCGCAAACGCTAAAGATTACTCATCTTTCTTCAAATCAGGTTTTCGTGAAAGAAAATCGATGCCAACAGAGTCGGGATGGTGGCTAGAAGATTCTTCATTTGGCTGTTTATCAGTTCTCTCAGGCGGTGGCGTAATCATCACTTCATCATCGCCAGCAACGTGCGCTTCATGTTCTGGTAAAACAGTTGTTTCAGCTGCCTGTGGCACTTCGTCGTTTTGGGGTGGTTGAGAGTCAACTTCTGCTTGGGGAGCGCTTTCTTGAGAAGTATTTTTTGTGCTGCCCTCTTTCAGCGCATCTAGTTTTGATTCGATGTTTTTTAAGCGTTCTTCCGTGGTCAATATTTTGGGTTTTTTGGCATCTTGGCGCTGTTTGATTTTTTTAAATGGCCAAGAGACTATTTTAATAATTATTTTTAGGCAAAATCCAAATACAAGCGGTGCCATTAAGGCAGCAAAGAGTTTAAACCAGAATACGAGCTCAAGCTTCTCTTTGTTAGTGCTCCAATAGCTCCACTGGCGAATGAGGTTTTTCCATACTACCATTGGGCTATAGCTAACAAACTCTGTGCCGCCAAACATGAAAAGAAGTACGATGCCTGCAATATATCCGAAAATGAAAATAAACACGGCATGCCCAAACAGCATGCCAAAGCGACCAACGCAAAATTTATACAAACCTAGCATATTGTACCTTTAAAGAATAAAGCGAGAGAGATCACGATCTTTTGCAAGGTCGCTCAAATGCTCTTCTACATAAGTACTATCGATCGTGATGGTTTTAATAGAACCGTCACCTGCTCTAAAACTAATATCTTCCATAAGTTTTTCCATAATCGTATGCAGGCGGCGTGCACCAATATTTTCGACCGTTTCATTGACTTCTGCGGCAATGGATGCAATGGAAAGTATGCCATCTTCTTTAAAGCTAACGCCAACGCCTTCGGTTTCCATCAATGCGCTATATTGCTTTAAAAGGCTGGCTTCCGGCTCTTTTAAAATGCGCACTAAATCTTTTTGTTCCAGCGCCTTGAGTTCAACACGAATGGGTAAGCGTCCTTGCAGTTCAGGTAGCAAATCGGAAGGCTTCGCCATATGAAATGCACCCGAGCAAATAAACAAAATATGATCTGTTTTAACAACACCATATTTGGTGGAAACCGTTGTGCCTTCTAAAAGCGGAAGAAGATCGCGCTGCACACCTTCTCGGCTTACGTCAGAGCCTCGGGCATCGCTGCGCACGGCTACTTTGTCTAGCTCATCCAGAAAGACGATGCTTTCATTTTCAGCAAGTTTGACGGCATCTTTAAAAATACGGTCTTCATCGATAAGCTTATCGCCTTCTTCTGCTAATAAAACCTGAGTAGCTTCTTTTACGGACATGTGTTTGGTTTTCATTCGAGAGCCCATGGCTTTGCCCAGAATATCACCAATATTAATCACGCCCATCTGGCC
>CAYGPX010000054.1:0-8767 GCA_964351935.1 uncultured Rickettsiales bacterium
TTTCCGCTTCTGTTTGTGTAATTTGCTTTCCTAATCCATCTCGTGCATGTGCTTCTTCGTATGCTTTTTGTGCGGCTTGAACTTCCTTCTCTTTAGTTTCAACTGAAGCTTCATGTTCTTGAAGTTTTTCTTGTGCGGCTTCTGATCGCTCAGTTAAAATGACTTCTAGTGCTTCTAGTGTTTTTTCTGCTTTCAACAGATCTATAGCGGCTTGTTGTACTTTTGCTTGAGCTTTCTCATCAGCTTGGCCTTTAGGGCTTGCTGAATATGTTACTGCTTCTCCGTATGATCTACATGCTGTTTTAAAAGCCTCTATAGCAACATTAAATTGTTCATAATTAGTATAATCAGCATCCTTTACAGTAACTTCATCAACCACTATTTTATTTGATTTGCAATGTAATGTTGCGTGAGTAACCAACCTGCTGTTTTCACGTATTGATTTCTTGTTGTCGCGTAGAGTACGTTGATACCAATTTGCTTTTGGTCCCTGTTCTTTAAGAGCCTCTAGTTCTGCTTGCTTGTTTTCCCATTCTTGTTTTGCTTTCTCAGCCAACGCATGGAGTTCGTGAGTTGGTTTATCAAGTTCTGTTACTTCGCTTTCAACTTTACCTTTTGTTTCAGCTCGTGTTTTTTCAAGTTTAGTTAACGTAGCTAAGGTTGTAGCAAAAAGCTTTTGTGCTTCGGTGGTTTGTCTTTCAAAAGCTTGACTTTTTTCGTTTAGTGCTTTTTCTTCCGCTTTTTTAGCGCTTTCTATCGCTTCTGAAACGTAAGACATTACAGTGGCGGGAAGTGTTGCTGGAGTAAAGCCTTTTTCAATTTCTAAAGTTTTAGTTGCAAAGTCACTAACGGCTTTCAATGCGGTAACTGTGCGAACAACGAATTTTCGATTGTCATCCGTTAGAGGGTCGTTTGATTTTCTGCATTTTTCACTTAATATGGTTGCAGGTTCTTGCAATAATTTAGGTCGTGCAGATAGCTCAGCTTTGAGGCGTTTTTTAACAGAAGCTTGTTCTTCTGCGCTTAACGTTTTAAGTAATTTTTCTAGTTTTTCGACGCTCTGAGCGGTACTAGTTAGTTGTGACTCTTGATCAAGTTTAAAGAGGTTGGTCAATGCGTGATCAACCACCTCTTTTGTAAAAGCCTTGTGATTGGGGTTTTGAGCATAGAGTCTAAAAAATTCGAAGGGATAATCATTTGCAGCTGAATGAACAACTGCTTCAGGCATTGTGAATTTGCGAATATCTCTATTAACTGTTAAGTAGCATTGTGTAGTAGGATTAGCCATGGCCACTTTCCACATATTTTGTAGAGTCTCGAAATTAGGAGTAACAATATCAGCGGTAGCCGTCTCCCCAAAGTTTACTCGTCTGGTCGGAGTTTCAGACTCAGATGAATTTAAAACAGCTATAGAAAATGCTAGTGCTCTGTTGGCTAGAAGCTCAGCAAATGTTAATGGTGTGCCTGTTGCTTTTGTTCCTTCTTCTAAAGATACAGCGTTACCCATTTGGAGTGAACTTACAGTGAAATGACCCATGCTTTTTTGCTGTAGAGTAGGAAAGTTTTTTCCTACTAGTGTGGCAAGACTATTGAAGAGCTTAGAATTTAATTTAAAATCGATTTCTTGTCTAATGCCAGTTGATGCAGCTTCTTTGTTCTTTTTCATGCTTGATTTCATTGCAGGAATAGCAACTGCTTGTATTGTTTTTTCCAATGAAGCCAATAGGGGGGCTAATTCTGGTGAATTATGAGTCTTTAAATTTTCGTGAGCAATGAGTAATTCATTTAAAGTAAAAGGAGTTAGTTTTTGGGGGTCTTTTCTAAGGCGCGTTAGTTGAGCAATGATATAGCGTTGATTTTCGTTTAAGAATTGTTGCGCAGTATGATTATGAAGTTTGTTTGTTAAAACACTAAGGGTATCGCTTGGGTTTTGGGTGTGGTGTAGTGCTAATAGTAGAGTGGCTTTTGCACGTGCAGCCTCTCCTTGTTGTTCAGCCGTAGCCTCTCCTTGTTGTTCAGCCGTAGCCTCTCCTTGTTGTTCAGCCACAGCCTCTCCTTGTTGTTCAGCCACAGCCACTAATTTTTCGAATTGCTTTTTTAAGTCAAATGATGCTAAATCTTTTTTTTGTGCCAAATTTAGCAGCTTTAAAGCAGCTTTATTGCCTTCTGCGGCTAGCTTGGCTGTAAGTAGCAGTTCAGTGCTTAGGCTTGTGAGGTTTTTAGTTCTACCTCCTGCCTCACGTTTTAGAGATGCTAGAGCCCGTTTGCTGCCTTTGTCCTTACTGGTAGAAAGAGTCTCATAGCATGTAAGAAAGACTTTAAACAAATCTTCAGTATCAGGGGTAAGTTCTGCATCATTATCAGGCAATAGCGCTTTTCCTAAATCTGCCAGATCTACAATGTTACGGTTTACGAAAAGCTGAAAGCCTTGAAAAGAATGGCATGTTAGAGCGAAAGTTTTCTTTTGTGGCGTATCTAAGTCGTTGAAGTGCATGGTTGCTGCCGCGCTTAAGAAACCAAGAGTTCTAGGCATTTTGCTAGGAGATGTTTTTGCATACAAATCCCAGAATTTTTGTGGATTTGTTTCAAGCATGGTATTTAATATTTCTTTCACCTGCTCTTCGCTAGCGGTTCTTTCTAGGCCTAGTTTTTGCGCTAGGTTACGGAGTGTTTTTGCTGATAAAGTAGATGCCATAATATTTTTCCTTCTCTCTTTTTCGTTGTCCCACTGTTTGTCTCGTTCTGGAGCGGTTGCTTTTTCTTATCTACGTTTTTTTCAATCCGTTTCAAAATTGAACATTTTATCCTCTCACGTTTTAAAGAATAACAACAATTCATTAAGAAAACGTTAACCCGTTAAGATTGTGTGGGGTGGGTAGAATGCAATTGCGGTTGAAGTTGGTGTTAATAAGGCAGGGGAAAAATATGCTGATGACAATTTAGCGGTGGCGTGTTAAAACCTTGCTCTATGGAAAGAACAAAATCAGTTTTAGTGTTGAAAATTGTCGTGGTATTGGCGGCGTTGCTTTCGCTTGCGGCGTGTCAAACCCGCTTGCAGCAACTGCAAGGGCTAGAGCCGGTAGGCACACCCTTCGCCGTTGCGCTTGCGCAGGAATATCTGGCCTTTGCTGAATCGGAAGCCGATCAATATGACTGGGTGGATTCGCGCCATTTTGCCATCAAAGGGCTGGAAGCCGGCTATGGTAAGAATGTGCGGCCGGACACCATCTCTCAGTGGGATATTCCTGCTGATATTCAGCCTGCTATTGCTCAAGCAAGGGGCTATTTGATGGAAGTACTCACCAGCCAATTGATTGAAACAGAAGCAACCGAGGCCGCGCGCGCGCAAGTGCTGTTTGATTGCTGGTTAGAACAACAAGAAGAAAACTGGCAGGAAGAAGACATTAAAGGCTGCCGCGAAGGGTTCTATGATGTGCTGGATGTGCTTTATGCCAAACTCTACCCTGCTGCAAAGATTGAAGAGCGAGAGGTGAGTAAGGTTGAAACGATGCCTGCGGAAGCACCCGGTCCGTTTAATATTTATTTTGGCTTTAACAAAACCAGCTTGGATGCTAACGCCCAAGAAGTGCTGCACAAGGCTGTGCAAGATTTGCGCAGTTTGCCAAAATTTACCATTACGCTGAATGGCTATGCGGATAAATCAGGCAAGCAGTCATACAATATGCAGCTTTCAAAAAAACGTGCGCTGGCGGTGAAAAAAGCGTTGGTTGATGCCGGAGTGGATGAAGATACTATTCTCATCTTCGCTTTTGGCGAGGCCGCACCTGTGAGTGACAAAAAGAAATTGTCACGCGATGCGCGTGTGGTGGAAATGCTGGTAGAGCTGAACTAGTTTTAGCCTGTTAGTGCTGTATTTTTCTATCTATCTATTTATTTTTCAACTTTTTAGTGTTTTTAAGCGTCGGTTGTTGCGAGGTTGATGTATCTTTTGACTCAGAAATAGCTATTCTGAGCCGTGCAATAATCTCTCGATATAATTTATTTCCTATTATTTATGGCTTGTTTCTGTGGTTTTTTTAATTTCGGATTCCAAAACTACACTGATTCTCCAGAAGTGGTATTGTCATTTTGCTTAATTCTACCTATAATTGTATAGGATGCATAAATTAAAACTTAAAGGGGAGGTATAATGACGCAAAGCCGCTATGGTTATTCTAGTAAATTCAGTACAGGTAAGGAACCCCAACCCGAAGCGATATCAGTTTGGTCTGGTGCTGAACCTGAAGATAGAGGAGATGGAAAAACAGCAGCAGGTGAGCGCAGCATGGGAGAATATTGGTTGTGGCAGGCAGTGGTGGCGCAAGCGTTGCAAGATGTAGCATCGTGCTCGAATGATCGTAAAATGAAGCCGATTCGCAGTGAAGCAAATGCTTGGTTTTCGCTGGAAAATGAAGATTTCTTGTTTGTGTGTGAGTTGGCTGGTCTGTGTCCTCAACAGGTGCTTGAAAGGTCTAAAGAAGTAAGGTCTTCAGTTCATGAAGGTAGTGGGTGTGTTTTGCGCGAGCACTTACTTACTAAGAAGCGCTGGAAATGGCTAGGGCATAAAAAACAAGAGCTTGTCTCTAAGAATTTGATGAATGTTAGAAAGAAAGCAGCAAGATAATGTCTGTTGCAGAAAAGTGATAAGAATTAAACAAGAGTGAAAATGATGCGATCAAAACAACGAGCCGGACGCCCAAAGAATGTGAAGCCAAAAGTGGATTTAGGTACTGTTCAACTAAGAAAAAAGCGTGCAGAAGGGCTTACAATGGAAGCGTTGGATTTGGCGCTTGCGCGAGGTGTGATTGAACAAAATGCACATGAAGCAGGGCTTAGATTGCGCTGGCTTTATACGTTGCGATTTGGAGCGCCGAATGTGAGCGCCTATGATCCTGATGGGAGGTTTGGTGGTGCTGGTGTTTCGAATCAACATAGCCCTGAGTGGAATCGTTTGCGCACACAGGAATATCAACAGGCGCTGGATAATTTGGATAAAGTAAAGGCAAAGCGCTTGGTGATGTGGGTGTGCGTGTTTGATAAACGTCCGTTGTTTTTGCGCTACCGCATGCGCGAATTGGCGGAACACCATACGCTTTATGAAGATGCGCTAAATGAGCAGGAGTGTTTTAAGCAGGGAATGGAGGTGCTGGCTGATTTTTTCCAAAATGGAAAGAAACACCCTTTGCTAGAGAAATAGATTCGGTAATCCTTGATTTTTGAGCGGTGATTGAGTAGGTATGGCTGGTAATTAATATTTAGCTGGTACGTTACTTTTATGACTTTTCCGTTAGTGCGTATGCGCAGAAATCGAAATAAAGCTTGGTTGCGCCAGATGGTGGCAGAGCACCGCCTGCATGTGAGTGATCTCATTTGGCCGTGCTTTATTATAGAAGGGAAGGGTGTGCGTGAGGCCGTAGCAACGATGCCCGGCGTTGAACGCATGAGTGTAGATGTGCTGGTAGATGAAGTTAAAAAAGCGGCTGCACTTGGCATTCCTGCGGTGGCGCTTTTTCCTGTTGTTGAGCAGAAAAAGAAATGTGAGCAAGCTAAGGAAGCATTAAACCCTGAAAATTTAGTCTGTCGTGCAGTACGGGCAATTAAGCAAACAGTGCCTGAAATTGGCATTATTTGTGATGTGGCACTCGACCCCTACACCAGCCATGGGCAAGATGGCATTGTGATAAACGGTGACGTAGCAAACGATGAGACGGTGCATGTGTTAACTCAGCAAGCCCTTGTGCTGGCAGAGGCGGGAGCAGATGTAATTGCGCCTTCAGATATGATGGATGGGCGTGTGGGCGCAATTAGAGTGGCGTTGGAAGAAGCAGGTTTTCACAATGTTGCTATCCTTTCCTATGCGGCTAAATATGCCTCGGTGTTTTATGGGCCATTTAGAGATGCGGTGGGTTCAGCCGCTAATTTAGGAAAAGGCGGCAAAAGCACCTATCAAATGAACCCTGCCAACGCAATTGAAGCACTGCGCGAAGTGATGCTGGATGTAGATGAAGGGGCGGATATGGTGATGGTGAAGCCCGGAATGCCTTATTTAGATGTGATTGGTGCAGTGAAAGCTGCGTGCGATGTGCCGGTGCTTGCATATCAGGTCAGTGGTGAATATGCGATGATTCAATTTGCAGCGCAAGCGGGGGCGCTTGATGCAAAAGCTGCCATGCTAGAGGCATTGCTTGCCTTTAAACGAGCGGGTGCAAGCGCTGTGTTTACTTATGCTGCCAGAGATGTAGCCGAATGGCTTAGAGATAATTAATTAAACTATATAAGGAATAAAGCAATGCTGAAAATTACGTTTAAATTTTTCTTCATGCCTGCGGTTGCATTGGGGCTTACCATGCTGGTTATGAATTTATTGTTTGGTGTGAAGATTGTGCCTGAAGGCTCGGTTGAGGCGATGGAAAAATTTATGCAAGGTGAGGATATCTCAGCTGAGAGTGGGCAAGCAAGTATTGGTGGTGATTTTATGCTCACCAACCAGCATGGCGATGTGATTTCGAATGCTGATTTTAAGGGAAAATTGATGTTGGTTTATTTTGGCTTTGCCCATTGCCCTGATGTGTGCCCAATTGATTTGGCAAATATTTCAGCGGCGATGGAAATGCTCTCTGAAGAAGAGCAGGCACAAGTGGTGCCAGTGTTTATTACGGTTGACCCTGCACGCGATACGCAAGCGGCTTTGGCAACTTACATGGAAAGTTTTTATAGGGGTTTTCAGGCACTTACAGGCTCGCAAGAGCAGGTTGATACGGCAGCAAAAGCGTACCGTGTTTATGCAAAGAAAGTGGAAATGGCAGGGATGGATGATTATATGATGGAGCACTCGGCCTATATCTATTTAATGGGGCGTGACGGTGTATATATCAAGCACTTTAGGCATAATGATGCGCCAGAAGTGTTGGTTGAGGGTGTAAAATCTGCGTTATAAAATGCCGTGCATTAGGTCGCCGATAGATTCTGCGGCCTGATGAAGCATAGGCGTGACAATCTCGACAATTTCATTAATGCCATCTGAGAGATGTTCGGATAATTGTTCTGCGTCCATTTCGGCTAGTTGTTCGGGAGAGACGTTTCTGAGTGAAAATGCTGTGGTGCCGCCACCCAGACTTAAAACTGCTGTAACACCAGCGATGAGAAGTTTGTGATCTAGAAACATTGACATAGTTACAGGCCTTTCTTGTTTTGTTTTTCGTAAGGGCGGTTCTTTCAGGTAGTTTACCACTTTTACAAGGCTGTATAGAAGTAATAAAGCTATTCTTTTTTACTTCTATACGGCCTTGCTCGTCCCACGTCGTTCCCTTCACCCCGTTCTTTCCATGTTTTATTCTTACGGTAGCCTGCGGTTTTAGAGCCTCCTTCCAGTTCTTTTCCCATATTTGCTTTAAAAAAGCAGGCTGCCGTAAAATTCCTCATATTCCTCAAGTGTTCCCTTCGGCTTTCCCATTCCCTTGTGATTGCCGAAAATCGTCCTTCCTATTGCTAACTATGACATGAAGAAGTTAATATTTGGTTAACAGGGTTAAATGAGGTAATAAAAAAGGAGGCTTTGCGGCCTCCTTTTTGTATTTTTCTGATGATATTCAGATTATTTGCATATGCTATTCATTCGGTTAAATGCTGCTGTAATACCATTAAGAGAATAGGTGTCGATGGAATAGGTTCCAAGCTGTGAAGTGCCGTTCACTTTCATCGCAGAGCCTTTTTTCATGTTTTCGACCATTTCTGAATCTTGCTTGGCACCATGAGCCCATGCTAGCTCACCTTGTGTGAACATGGTGTATTTTTTACCATCAATATCAACCTTGATGTCGCTGCCATTTTTATAAGGGTAGCCTGAAGAGGTGCTTACCTCAAAGACATTGCTTGCCATGCGGGTGACAAGCAAATAAGGCTCATCACGGCGGCGGTAGTTGCCTGATTTTTTAACAGGGAAACTCGCGATATAGCAGGTCTTTTTCCCTTGTAGGGAGGTTGTATATACCGTCCAGTTGCTGAACGATTTATCTTTTTCTTGCGCGGCAGCACCTTGGGTGGTTGCAGCAAGAATAACAAGTAGAGCAATAGTGCGTAAAACGTACTTCATGTGACCTCAACACGCATGTTCAGAAATGTAGCATTTTTCATTTTCACTTGTGAGGCTAAAATTTCCAGCAGCGCATGTATGGTTAAATACACGTTGTTTGGGTTTTTAGCGCAAATAAAAAGCAAAAATGCTAATGACTAATGTTTTACTAACTGCAAAACACCCCATAGTGATATTACGTTAGTCGCATGAAATCAAGGGGAAATTATGAAAGACTCTAAGTAGATGTGCTTGTGTGTGCAATGAGGCAATAACTATTCGGCTTAAGTGCTAATTTAGCCATCAATTTTTGTTTTGTCAGCACGCAGAGATACTTTTGCACTAGGAGTAGCGGTATCTTTTTCGCTGAGGGATAGTTCGCGGTTGATTTGTTTCCACGTTTTTATCACCTTGCTAGCATATTTATCACCGCGATGGGGCGTTGCTGAATGATAGCGTGCAATAGCGCGCTGCCAGTTTTTGGTGATTTGGTAGTGGCGTTTAAGAAGTTGTGCGGCATATTCTATATTGTAGCGCGGCTCTAATGCTTTTGCTAGGTTGTGAAATGCATCAGGGTGAAAACGCAAGTTCACTTGCATGCAGCCCACGTCAATCAATTTTGCTCCGTCACGCTGGAAGGTGCGAAGTGCAACCATGGTTTCTTCTTTTGAATTAAAATGGTGCCCTCTGCCATCA
>CAYGPX010000055.1:0-8604 GCA_964351935.1 uncultured Rickettsiales bacterium
TGACGAGGGATAGAAATATTGCGCTCGACCCCAGCCGCCTGACCGAAGCCGCCGCACTCGCATGCGTTAGCTGGATTGGTAAAGGTGACGAAAAAGCAGCCGATCAAGCTGCCGTTAATGCAATGCGTCGTGCACTTAACACGCTTTCTATTGATGGAACAGTGGTGATTGGCGAAGGCGAGCGCGACAAAGCACCCATGCTCTATATCGGCGAGAAAGTAGGCTGTGGCCAAGGCCCAGAAATTGACATTGCGCTTGATCCACTTGAAGGTACGACAATTTGCGCTACTGGCGGCCCCAATGCATTGGCCGTTGTTGCAATGGCCGAAAAAGGCGGATTTTTGCATGCACCAGACGTTTACATGGATAAAATCGCCGTAGGTGGTGGCTTACCAAAACATGTGGTTGATCTTGACAACAGCGTGGAAGAAAACCTAAAAAACCTTGCAAAAGCTAAAAAATGTGACATCGAAGATTTGATGGTTTGCATCCTAGATCGCGAGCGTCACGAAGAAATTATTGCTAAAACTCGTGAAGCGGGTGCGCGCATCCAGTTGATTGGTGATGGCGACGTTGCCAGTGTGATTGCAACCGCAAGCCCTAGCACAGGCGTGGATATGTATATGGGTATTGGTGGTGCACCTGAAGGTGTTTTGGCTGCTGCTGCGCTACGTTGTATTGGCGGGCAAATGCAAGGTCGCTTGAAGTTTAGCGCCAATGACCAGCGCGAACGTGCCAAACGTATGGGCATTACCGACTTTACCAAAAAATATAGCTTGGAAGAAATGGCCAAGGGCAATGTGATGTTTGCAGCTACGGGTGTCACCAATGGCTCGATGCTAAAAGGTGTGGCACGCACAGCAACGGGTGCAACCACTCATTCTGTGGTAATGCGCTCTAAAACCGCAACAGTGCGTTACATTGAAGCATTCCACAATTTTGACCGCAAAGACGGTAATCCTTGGGCTTAATGGATATTATTTATTGCTCTTTGATATATTACGAATAACTAAATAGGCGGGTTTTTCTAAATCCGCCTTTTTTCTTTGCTCTTTATTAAGGTACGGTTGTAGCCAATATCGTGGTCGTTAGAGCGATACTGTCTTATTAGTTCATTTTCTTTTCTACGAATTTCATCCTTATCATCAGATTCAAAGATGATTTGCTTGCGGATAACAAAATCTGATAACTCTTCTTTAGTAAAGTCAGCCTCTACAAGTGCATTATTCCATGAACCGAAATAACGCATAGAGTGCCCTGTCCCGCCTATATCCATGCCGATGTATATTTTGTCGTTAGGAAAGGTAAGCTTATAAACAACATATTTAAACTTTCTAGTCATGCCATACAGATTATCACTTGCTTAATTACTTTCAAGTTAAAGATTTAAACACTAAACCTTTCCTATTAAGAACTCTTAATTTCCTTGCACTTGCACTAGCACTTCCACTATCTTGAGCGCATCAAACCTAACTGCGAAAACGTAAAAACCATGTCTTACGCTGATTTTATCAACTTTGCTCACCAGCTTGCAGATGCCAGCGGCGAAAAGCTTCGTGGCTATTTCCGTAACTTTGGCACCATCCACACTAAGGATGATAAAAGCCCGGTAACATTAGCGGACGAAGAAACGGAAACGATTCTACGCGCAATGATCGAAAAAGCATATCCAGAGCACGGCATCATCGGCGAAGAACATGGCCGCATTCGCGAACAAAGCGACTATGTGTGGGTGCTCGATCCTATCGATGGCACTGCTTCATTTATTATTGGTCGTCCAATTTTTGGTACGCTTATTTCGCTGCTCTATAAGGGCGAGCCTATTGTGGGCGTGATTGATCAACCCATCACGCGTGAACGCTGGGTTGCAGCCAAAGGTGAAGGCATCACGTTCAACAAAAAAACCGTTACCGTTCGTAAGTGTAGCGCGCTTTCCAATGCCATTTTATGCACCACAAGCCCGCAATATTTCACCACAGAACAAAAGGCACGCTTTGATAACATCAGTGCACTTGCCAAACAAACCATCTATGGCGGCGATTGTTATAATTATGCTCTGCTTGCCAGCGGCCAGCTAGATTTAGTGATAGAAGCAGGGCTAAAGCTTCATGATTTTGCTGCACTTAAGGTGATTATTGAAGAGGCAGGCGGCACCATTACCGACTGGGAAGGAAACCCACTCAATGCTAGCAGTAATGGCAACGTGATTGCCAGCGCCAGCAACGCACTCCACCAACATGTACTTCGTCATCTGTAGAACTTCACACGCAGTAGTTTTTGCTTGCAAAAAGCTAGAACTGGCAGTAATAGCGAGATAGCAACCTTTTTTGGAGTTTTAACGATGCGTCGTTCATTTTATTTTCTTTCTTTACTTACCCTTGCTGTTAGCGGGTTTTCAATGGCAGCTTCTGCACAAGATGAGCTCTCTACACAAGATGGTGATTACGAAAGTGCTTACGATAAGTGCTTAGAATCTTCCGATAGCGCAGAAGATTTTGACACAGCATTTGCCGCATGCATGGATAAAGCAGGCTATTCTTCTAACGATGCTAGCGAAACCGAAACTGAAGAATCAGTGGAAGAAGACGTGATGCCTTCAGAAGGTGAATAACCTATTATTACGTCATTCACATGTCGATTCACGCTCGGATAAGCCCCGCTTTCCGAGCGTTTCTTTTATGTAGCTTCTGAGTTATTTCTTGCTAAATCCTTAAATTACTTTACAATTTAACTAAGGAAAAGTTTGACTCTAGGTAAGAGAAAGGGAACATGAATGAGTAAAAAAATACGTTCAGTATGCGTTTTTTGTGGCGCAAGTAATAATGTAGCAAAAGATTATCTTGATGAAGGCACTCGCCTTGGTCATCTATTAGCAGAAAAAGGTTTACATTTGGTCTATGGCGCAGGCGATTGCGGCATTATGGGCACGGTTGCCGATGGCGTGCTTGAAAAAGGCGGCACCGTCACAGGGGTTTACCCGCGCGTGCTTGAAGGCTTGGAAGAAGAGCATAAACGCCTGACTGAAACCATCATTGTGGATGATATGCACACACGCAAGATGACTATGTTTGAAAAATCAGACGCATTCATCATCATGCCTGGCGGTTTTGGCACTATGGATGAAACCTTTGAGGTCATCACTTGGAAGCAACTCCACACTCACAATAAGCCGATAGTGCTCTATAATTACAAAGGCTATTGGGATAAGTGGGAAGCACTGACCAAGCAGTTTATGGAGCTTGGCTTTGCGGGCAAACGCACCCGTTCCATGTATGAAATTGTGGATACATTAGAAGAATCGGTGAGTGTGCTAGATAAGCTGAGTTAGTATCAATTACTGATATTCTAAAGCTCAAGCGTTAATCTAGGAATTTTGGTAGTATAATCGCTTGACACCATCTTCTTTTGCCCGTATAAACCGCTTCTCCTTTTTGAAGAAAAGTTGATTGGAAAAGAATTATGAAAGTGCTTAGCTCATTAAAGTCTGCGAAAAAACGTGATAAAAACTGCCGTGTAATCCGCCGTAAAGGTCGTTTATATGTCATCAACAAAAAGAACCCTCGCTTCAAGGCGCGTCAAGGTTAATTTGTTGTTTTTATAAAGACACAAAGATTTAAAAAAAACCGGCCAATTGGTCGGTTTTTTTTTGTTTTAGAATAAAAATCTGCTACAATGGTTAATCATTATAAAAAGTTGGCTTTCATGCAGAAACAATCCTCCGGCTTTACACTTCTTGAACTCTCCATCGTCATCGTCATCATCGGCTTGATTGTAGCGGGCATTAGTGCTGGGCAGAGTTTGGTGCGGCAAGCGGGATTGCGGTCGATTATTAACGATTACAATCGTTATTTAGCCTCACTCAACAGCTTCTATTTGCAGTATGAAGCACTGCCGGGCGACATGAGAAACGCCAGAGACTATTGGGGTGTCTCATACGGCAATGGTGACGGCGATAAATCCATCGAAATCTCTGAAACTGTTTCAGGACATGGTATTGAAGGACAGAATACATGGACGCATCTTTCTGCTGCGGGGGTTGTAGAAGGCAGTTATACCTCTGGTGCATTTACTGATGCCTCTAACCCACAGGTTCTTGACGCATACTGGTCACTGAGCGACCACACTATCGCTTTGTATGGCAGATTTGGCAACAGACTGCTGCTCGCTCGAAGCGCGACGCCAACAGGAGGAGTAGTATCTTCTTCGGAAGCATATGCAATTGATATCAAAGTCGATGAAGGGCAAGCAGATACAGGCATTATGTATGCAACAACTGCATCTACGGTTAGCGGCACAGCTTCAACCTGTACATCAGGTGATTGGGCAGATACCTCTTCAGACTATAACCTTGATGTAACAGATCGCGGATGCCGACTCATTTTTTGGCTTCAATAAAAACAGTTAATCGTTATATAAATATATGAAAACGACCGGCTTCACACTACTCGAACTCTCCATTGTCATCGTCATCATTGGCTTGATTGTCGCAGGCATTAGTGCAGGGCAGAGTTTGGTGCGACAGGCAAAAATAAGAGGAATTGTTACGCAGCACAATGATTATAAAGTTGCGCTTAATTCTTTTCTTTTACAATATGATGCCTACCCTGGTGACTTAAGAAATGCTTCTGCTTACTGGCCAACTTGTGATGCAACACCTGCTAATTGCAATGGAAATGGTGATGGAAATATTGATCGAATTGGACCTAATGCCCCTGATACTGTTGAAGCAATCAGAGGTTGGCAACAGCTTGCTGATGCTGGTTTAATTGAAGGGACTTATACCGGTGTAGGAGAAGCATGTGGTGGTCGCAGTCAAGTACCTGGAAGCAATTCGCCTTTATCTGATTTTCCTTATGCACCAGGTTACGCATCTTCAGGATGGATGTATGGCACAAATACCATGATATACCCTGCTTTAACTATCTCTTTAGGAAGTTACGTAAGCTGTTGGGGACCATTCTGGCCAATATTAACCCCGGGAGAAACACAAGCAATAGACCTAAAGCTTGACGATGGAGTGCCTCGCTCAGGTATTGTTATCGCAAAAAAAAGAAATGACAACACTCAGGATGAAACTGATTGTTACACAGGTGGCAGCTACGCAGCTGGAGGTAGCTACACTCTTAGTAACGAAAACCTTGGTTGTCACATTGGCTTTGTAATAAAGTAATTATTAACAGTAGTAGTCCGATATTTAAAAATAGCTTACTGCTCTGACAACAATCCCAACAACTGCTCTAACTCGTCTGGCAAGGGCGCTTCAAAGCTCATTTCTTCACCGCTGACAGGGTGAATCAGCCTGAGTTTCGCGGCATGTAATGCTTGGCGGTTAAAATCTTCCTTAATGAAATCATGCGTGGCGCCGTCGCATTTGCGCAAAAACTTTGCATGCGAGCTGCCATAGCTGGCATCACCAATCAGCGGGTGCCCCAGATGCGTCATATGCACGCGAATTTGGTGTGTACGTCCTGTTTCCAACTCACAGGCCACAAGGCATGCCAAATCACCAAAGCGCTGCACCACCTTATAATGCGTGGTGGCGGTTTTGCCACCTTCTTTCACTACTGCCATTTTTTTGCGATCACGCGTGCTGCGGCCAATGTTTGCCTCAATCATCCCTTCGCGCACATTAGGCACGCCCCAGCACACGGCCAGATAGCTTCGCTTAAGTGTTCTGGTTGCTAGCTGTTCGGCCAAATGGCGATGCGCCACATCGTGCTTTGCCACCACCAGAAGGCCACTGGTATCTTTATCAATACGGTGAACAATGCCCGGACGCTCTACCCCGCCAATGCCTGAAAGTGAATCGCCACAATGGGTGAGCAATGCGTTAGCGAGTGTATCCTGATGATTACCCGCCCCCGGATGCACCGTGAGCCCCGCAGGCTTGTTAATGATGAGCATATCATCATCTTCGTACACCACATTCAGTGCAATATCGGCCGGTTGCATTTCGCTGGGTGTGGCATTGGGAAAATGAATAGCAAACACCTGATCCGGTTTGACACGGTAGGTTGCATCTTCTATGGTTTTGCCTTGGAGTGATACACACCCCCCTTCTATCAACTGACGTGCACGTGTGCGCGAAATATCAGGAACAAGTAACGCCATCGCCTTATCTAAACGCTCTTTGGTATGGCATGCTGGAATGGTTATCTGTGTATCGGTTTGCATAATTTAAATATTGGTTGCTATGTCTCACGCTCAAACGCCTGGCTCGTCGTTCACTATACTGAAATTTTTGGTGATTGCCATGGGCGTCACGATGATTGTAGGATTTTTATTTTTACTTAGCGTCATTTATCGCACGGTAGAAAAAGAAAAAAACAGCAATTGTGCCTCAGCTGCACTAATTCTTCCTGAAAATTCACGTATTATGACGATGATTGAAGGGAAGAAGAACCAACTCAACCTGCTGCTCGAGCAAGAAAGTGGCACGCAAACAATTGCCGTGTTTGATAGCTGCAACGGGCAGATTATCAGAGAATTTTCAACAACGCCCACACCACAAAAATAGTATGGTGATGAGCAGTTGCAATTATGCCTAAACTATGGCACTAAGAAAAGCGCGACATAGAGGAAAAAGAGACCATGAACGAACAGGCTATCGGCGAATTGCTCGCTAAATTGCGCAAAGAACAGAAACTAAAGCTCAAAAAAGCATCGGCTGAGCTGCGTATTCGTCAGGAATATTTAGAAGCGATTGAAGAAGGCCGCCTTTCTCGCGTTTCAAAACATATTTACCCATCAGGTTACATTAAAAGCTATGCCAGTTGGCTAGGCGTAAGTAGCGAAGAGATTTCAGCTCTTTTAAAAGGTGGAAAGCAAACAGGCGCTAATGTAGAAGAGCTTCCCGCTCACAAAAAAAAGCCGATGACCAAGGCAGGAAGTGCTATTACCGACACTGGAAAAGTTGGGTTTGGCACAATCTTTTCGTTTCTTTCCCCTCCTTCTTTCACCTCTTCGCGGCACCAATCACCCAATTTACGTATGCTGCGCGTGGGCGCAAACACCACCATTACTGCACTACTCATGGCGGGTATTACGTATGGTGTATGGGCATATATCGATAGCAGTTCGCCCGAGCTATTACCTGAAAATGTCTCACTAGAACAACAAGACGCAGGAAAAACACTTAGCGGACTCCATGCAGATGGCACACAAAAGCTTGTGATGTTTGCCAACAAAGAGACCCTGCTCTATTTGCACTATGTAGCAACAGACATACGCGAAAAACATCTTTTAAGCGTAGGCGAAGCTTATTTTGTGCCTGAAAATACTGCGATCTATATCGATGCAGATCATCCCGATGCTGTCGAAGTATTTGCTGGAAAGGAAGGCGATGAGTTTTTAGGAACACTGCAAGAGCTAAGCGCTAAAGAATAACATCTTTAGGCATCTTCTTGCTTGGTGTTTTTCTCTTTGCGTGCTGCACCCATCATCAGTAAGCCCGGTGTAAAGAACAAGGTGAGTACGGTTGCAAATGAAAGCCCTCCGGCAATAGCAACTGAAAGCTGCTTCCACCACTGGGTAGAGGGTGCTCCTAACGTGATTTCAGGATCAATAAAATCGATATTTAACCCTGTTACCATTGGCATCAAACCGAGCACAGTCGTCACTGACGTAAGCAAGATTGGTCTTAGACGCTGCAAGCCTGTGCGCAGCAATGCCTCTTTTGTATCCATACCCTGCTCGCTAAGCTTGTAGAAAGTATCGATAAAAATAATGTTATTATTCACCACAATACCCGCGAGTGAAATTACCCCTACACCGCACATCACAATGCCAAACGGTTGGTTAGAAACCAGCAAGCCCAGCAACACCCCAACGGTTGAAAGAAAGACGGCACTTAAAATAATGCCCATGGCATAGAAGCTATTAAACTGCATAACTAAAATTAACGCCATCCCAAAGATCGCCAAAATAAAGGCATTCCGCAAAAATGCGCCTGCCTCTTTCTGCTCTTCGTCATCGCCTTTAAATGTTACATTAATGCGCGGATCAAGTGTGCCATTGGTTTTAAACCAGCTATGCAATTTTTTCACCTGCTCATCGGCTAGCACCCCCGGTGCTACATCACTTTTAATACTCATCACCCGCATACCATCTGCACGGCGAATGGTCGTCACTTGCGGCTCGGCTTTGCGCTCTACAAAATGTCGCATTGGCACCGCACCTCTTTCTGTACCTATTTTTAGGCGATCCAACATCTCTACGGTGCGATATTGCTCGGGCAAGCGTACCATAATATCCACTTCTTCATCGCTATCATCAGGGCGATAGGTTGAAAGGCGCATGCCATTGGTCACCATTTTTATAAAGCTTCCAAGCGAGGGAACATCCGCTCCAAAGCGTGCCGCCTCGCTTCTATCAATTTGCATGTTCCACTCCATGGCAGGAATGGGGCGCGTATCTTCAATGTTACGAAATCCTCCAATATCATGCATCGCTGCCAGCACTCTTTCCACAGCGGGTTCGAGCAATTCAGGATAGCGCGAACCAAATTGCAACTCGATGGGCTTATCTGACTTTGGCCCTGATTTTTCACCCGAGGCATCCACAATCACCCCCGGAATATCTTTACTAAGCGCTAGCACCTCTTCC
>CAYGPX010000056.1:0-8539 GCA_964351935.1 uncultured Rickettsiales bacterium
AGCATTGTAAGTTGGCCCATTTGTTCCTTTGCTAAAGTTTGGAATATTGACATTGTCTGCTTTATTAGAAAACTACGTGATTTCACCACCATTGGTAGGTAGACCGCTATTGAGAGTCGAACTATCCGCCGCATCCAGCCATACCGTCAATCCATTCAAATCTGAAGGGTCATTCAAATAGGCGGCATCATTGCCTGCGCCTGAGCCTATGCCCCATTTGGTCATCAAATAGTTTTCAATGTTTTCACGGTCCGTATCGGAGATAGCTACGTTATAAAGTAACATTTCTGCATAATAATCTTGTGCATTAGAATCAACCGAATTTTTTCCGAAATAGAAATAACTCGATTCGTCCACGTCTAAATCTTGTGTCATTGTTCCTAGCACTAACAACTCACCATTTGAATAGACCATACCTTTATTATCTGGTGAACGAATAGCGCTCATCACCGTCCAGTTATCCACAATGCTACTTGGCGCAACTTTAGTAAGACGGCCTACATTTTCGGTACAACAATAGCCAAAGTCATAGAAAATATTATTACTGCTATGCGGGAATGAAATCAGATAACGGTCTGTATTTCCATTAGCGTTCTGCCACGCAAAATTTATTCGGCCGAGAGAATCCACACGCGATACAATAAAGACTGAACCTTGATTGTTGTTAGTAAAGCGTAACGTTTTTATAGATTCAGCAGAACGTAGTGTTTGGCTTGTACCGGTAAACTTAATCGCAGGTTTTCCATTCACTATATTTGGTGTATAGGTCACCGCTGTGGTAGAGCAGCTTCCGCCCGAACAAAAATCAAAGTTATTATCACTTTTGTCACTCCATGTTGTGACGGATGTGCCTTCTGCGAGAGTACCGCCACCATTGATGGTGCTGGCATCATCTGCATCCAGCCATAGGGTTAAACCATTAACACTAGTAGGATCGGTAAAACTGCTTGCTCCATCGGCACCTGTAGTGATTGGGATACCCCACTTACCGCCAAGGTATGATTCAATCTGCTCGCGCGCGTTCTGCGGCAGCATTTTACTAAAGGTGATAAACTCACCAATATCGCCTTTAAATGGTTTATTAGTATTACCACCACCCACCATAAAGGCAGCCGCATCCAAATCGCTGCGAATGGCTTCTGCAGGCTGTTTTGAAATATTCACCCCATTGACATCAAAATACAACGAGCCAGCACCTTGATACAATGCCGTTACATAAAATGTACCGAGCGAAACTTCTTTGGTCGATTGATATACTTGCCCGTCTGAAATTGAGAACCCAACCAAACGAGTGCTGTTGGCACGCGCTGCAAGCCCCACATTTCCGGTAGCACTTGCAACCCCAAACACCATTTGGTTTGAGGTTGGGAAGGCATCATTTTCAGTGGCATTCGCTAATGAAAGCACACTCATCACGGTAAAATCGCTATCTTCTGTGGCGGCAGCCGAGCCTATCACTTCAGCCAAAGTGAGCGCATCACTGGTATCGTCATTTTCAAGCGTGAGTACATCGTCCACACCATCAAAGCGCATTACGCCATTACCATTTTGTACATTTGGCACATAGGTTGGGCGAGCCGATGCATTGCTTTGAAGTGAATTATATTTTGGCGTTGCCGTCTTAATGTCATTCACCTGACTGATTTTATTGCTGCCATCTACCGTCATATGTGTGGTGTCTGCCGCATCAAACCATGAGGTTATCCCTTGTGTGGCACCCACACCGTTTACAACGCTATCGGCTGTGATACCATTCACCCATTTATTTACTAAGTAGTCTTCCACAATTTTACGCTCTGTTGCTGGCAAGTAGCGATCGTAAATGAGTATTTCGCCTATATCACCTATCGTTTTGAAAGTAGTGTCAACAGAATGATTTCCAATAGTTAACGTAGCTGTTGTTAAACCATTGCCGCCAGATGATGCTGTAGCGATAGCTGTTTGTCCAGTAGGCAAACTGTCATTAACATAGTAACCCAATGTTGATGCATCATTATATGCTGTAATTACCGTTGTAGACGACCCATGCCAACCATTTGGCTGACCACTAATAACATAGTTTGTAGAACTTCTCCTTTGGTAGAATGCGTTTGAACCGCCCCACATAAAGAAGCCATCAGTTGCGCCGCCAGAAATAATCGCTCCATGTTCAATCATCATAGTGCTTGCCGCAGGTGAGGCAGCAAAATCACCCACCACAAATGCCGTCATTACCGGATACATAGAGAAATTAGGGACATTAATTGAATCATTCACCCCGTCAAAACGGAAGCTTGGACGATCAATTCCTAACCCTGCTTGCTGATAGGTTGGTTGGTTGGCTACCTCTTGTTGTACCGCTGAAAATGCCCCATTGTTATTTAACCCTGAAATAGCTGAATTATAAACAATATTACCCTTATTAGCCCAAGCCGGCGGCCCTACATCATCGTTATCTGTGCTCTGCCCATCATTTCTTGGGGTAGCAATGGTAACCGTATCGGCTGCATCTAACCACAATGCCAAACCTTGCAGCCCATAAGCCGGAGAGTTAGTATTTGGCCGCGACACTGGAACGCCCCATTTTTCAGAAAGATAAGCTTCCACCTGTAAACGTTCCGCTGTTGTAATATTTCGGTTCCAGACCAAAACCTCTGCTACTTGCCCTGGAGCAATATTATTTAAAGATGCGTTCGTTTTTAAATAGAAAGTACCACTTGAACTACTCGGATTATCCATCACAAACGTGGTTACTTGATATGTATTATTAAAAACACGTGGAGGCCTTCCACCCAGTCTTTGTATTTGCCCATTCACGTAATGCGGATAGGTCAAGAAAGCACCATAAAATTCTTCCTTATCACCATAAGCCTTTATATGAGTGTTACTAACGCCTAAAAACTCCATTAACCAGCATGAGTTACCGTTACATCCTCCATTTGGCGTTTTGTGCACCATCGTCAGTGTTTTTGGCACCATAGTTGTATTCGAAACAAAATAGGAAGAACCATTAAAATTCATCACCGCACGGCCATTCTTGGCATTTTGCACCCATGTAACACCTGCGTTACCCGTTACATGTGTGAGTGCGGCCAGTTCCGTTGCTTTATTATTCCACTGCGTTACCACATCACTTTGGATAACTACAGAAGAGCTATCGTCTGCATCCAGCCATAATTGCAAGCCCGGTATTCTGGTTGGGGCCCAGGTTTCACCAATCGGCCATTTTGCACCCAAATAGGCTTCTACTGTTTGTCGCTCGGTATCACTCACTGCTCGATTAAAAACCAGTATTTCGCCAACTTTTCCGTTATAATAGCGATAATTTCCACCGATATAAGCGCCACCAACAGCAAAGTCGGTAGTAGTGGTGGTCGGCAGAGTGACGTCTAATGCTAGCTTTTTAGAACCATCTACATACACTGATGTTTCAGCACCATCTGCAATCACACTTACAAGCATAACTCTGTTTGCAAAGTTTGTTGAGCTAACCAGCCTTAAACTATTGGTACTATCAGTAATTTGTAACAACCCTGCTGTGCTAATACTTAACTGTGAAGCGTTACAGTTTGTGCCGCAATAGAAGTGTGCTAGCGGCCCATCCGTAGCCTGTACAGTAGGCTGCGCCACAACAAAGAAACTATGGGCGTTATTGCCCAGCGGAGCTGCACCACTTTGATGGTTAAATTGGTCTGCACCGTCAAAACCGATGGCACCGCGAGAGCCAATTTTGCTAGGGAACGGATGTGCCGTTGCCGTTGCCGTATTTCTCCAGTTATCATTACCGTTGCCGCTTTTGTCTTTCCATGTGGTGATGTTTCCGCTTTTATAGAGAGATCCTATATTATCACCATCCCACCACGCGGTAAGTCCAGTCATGTCTTTTGGTGTCCACGGAATGGCAATACCCCATTTAGCTGACAAATATTGCTCGACTGCCTCACGCTCATCATCATTTAGAGCACGGTTATAGGTCATTAATTCACCTAAAAATCCTCTTAAATTCTGGCCTCCATTACCACGACCGATTTGACCTGCACCCGTTGCCATATTCAACGCTGTGCTAGGACTATATGCAGACTCAACCCCATTAACATAAATACGACGCCCTACTTTTGTCGCTTCACTCGGCTCGTAAATACTAGTAAAAATATAAGGAGTGTTAGCTTTAGCCGTACCTGCAGTAGTGAATAGGTCATAAGTACTATTACCATTACCACTACCATCACCCCAGCCATGCACAAATGCACCTGAAGCAGCAACCCTAAAGAAAGCACGCGTATTATTGCCACTACCACCCGTGAAGAAAATACTATTACTGTTACTATACGAGTTTGTTAGCGAATTCACCTGAAGTGCAACGATGGCTGTATAACCAACGTTTCCCGTATCAAAAGGCGAGATAGCAAAATTCATGTTATTAGATGCGCCATTAAAAGAAATAGATTGTTTGCCATTGATGCCTGATGCTGTTCTATAAAGTGTGCCACCAGTATTAGCTACATGGTTACGATATGGCCCTTTGTCAAACCAACTCGAAATCGTGGTAGGATTGGTATCGGGATCAAAATCACCATCTGTATCCGTCGCGTCTAACCATAGGGTTAAACCGTCAATATCAGAAAACTTAGGTGCAATAGGAATTTCCCATTTTGTTGCCAGATATTCTTCCACCTGACGGCGTTTTGAATCGCTTAGCGCTGTTTCGTAGATAAGCACTTCACCGATATAGCCGGTAAAATAGTTGCCTAACGCCCCGTCTACACCGCGGGCACCCAGACGGAAACGAGCAGCGGTAATTATCGAGGTAGAAAGATTATTTTCTTCTGCAGCTACAGCCATTTTATATCCGTTAAAATAATAAGACATACCAGCAGCGTTAGAACTACCGTCGTAAAGAAATCCAAGAATATTAGGTTCGTTAACCGCAACATTTCTTGATACTCTTATATTTATACCTCTCTTAGGGCTGGCTCCCCAGTCATTAATCAAAAAGCTTTTGAAAGCATCCGATCCGTCATACCCAACATCCCAACCAGTATGAGTGCCGCCGGAAACCATTTTAGACAAGAGGGCACTATTGTTCTTGATGATTGAATCTTTATTCACCACAAACACGCTAAAGTCATCCGTACGCTCGAAACCTAATTTTGTGGTGTCCGGTGCATGCAACTCATCATTTGAGTTAAAGAAAATGGCAGGCCTGCCATTAATACCGTTGCCGGCAGGTTTATACCATGGGCGCGTATTGTCGGAGTCATTGCTCATATTTACGCCATTACCACTCATATCATACCAAGTGGCTACATTTTGGTCATTCGCCAGCGCACCACCCTGTGATGTTTGTATAGAAGCATCATTGTTGGCATCCACCCAGAAGGCCAGACCCGTCAGCGAAAATGGCGGCTGGAAGCAGCTTTTGCTCGGCTCACTCCACTTACCATGGGCATGCAAGCCACCTGAAGCAGGAACCGAACTACAATTTCTAACAGCTACACCATAATAGCCCTCCATACACGCAACCGAGCGCACACCGCTATCGCCTGCATCTGCATTTGGCCAATGGGCATAGCCTGCATTATCTGCCGCACCTGAACAGGCCGGTGCACAGTTTGAAAAATTCAATTCCCACAGTGCTTTACCGCGGTTGGCATTATCTTGCGTATAACATGGCTCGCCCACTTCACAGATATTACACACTTCATACACTTCGCCCGCCATCGCATCCGGGCAAGAAAATTTTTGCGACTGCCGCACAGAACCAACCGCAAAATCACCACATGAAAGCGGACGGCAGGTATTATTTCCCAAAGGCTCCCACGCAGTATCGCCATTACTATTTACGGTAATACAACGGAAGTTATTTTGTCCGGTTTGCCCAGTTGGGCAGCCCAAACCTTTACTGCCATTAGGACATCCCGGACAATTTATTGGCGCAGCGGCTGGATCACAACCATCCGGTAAGATTGTAGCATAACTATTAGATACGCAACTGTTTGCCGCTATTTCCCAGCGCCCTTGAGCGGCACCCGTCATACTACATGCTTTGACTATACCGTCTGTTGGTGAATCACAGTCTGTTCCATCCACTTTTTTACAGCGGTAATTCGTATTTACCGTGCTATCAATTTCGTTATTACTACACGATGCACTTGTTCCGGTAATTTCAGTTGCGGTTGCCGTATCGCCCAATTTAGCCGTTGGAAGACTACAAGCGATGGCAGTACAGCTATCCGAACCCGTCACCCAATTACCACTCGTACAGGTTTGCTCAATACCCCCTGTATATCCTTGACCACAAGGAAGAATTCTTCCCGCACCTTCCACAGAGCAGACGCTTGTGTCTTCAGTGCAGACATAGTCCCCTTGATCTACAGCATCCACCCAAAGGCCTGTTTCAGAACATTCTCTTAGGACAGCGCCTACATGGTTATCAGCACAGCTTTCAAGGCGCGTGTCTTTATAAACATACAGCCGTTCACCTGAACATTTCGCAGCAGAACAAGTAATATCTGTCACTGCCCAGCCGGATGGGCGGCAGGCTTCAATAATTTTACCGGGATAGCCTAATGGGCAGCTTCTGGTATCTGAAATTCGTGTTGCACCAAGGCGTGGGCAAGGTACTGTTTCGCTGTCTTGTGGTTCAATATAAGGGTTAAGCACAAAATCCAGCATACAGCTGGCAACATCACTTCCTACATTATAAACCGCTGTTTCGTCCGAACCTGTATAGCAAACATTGCCTCCAGACGCATCACTTCCATTAACACCCCTAACCCGACTTGTGCTTGTTAGAGGCTTTCCATCATCTGCACCTGAATCCAAGCTTTCTGCGTCTTCTGGCGTAAACACTGAAAGTCCGTCTGCACCGTTAGAAAAGCGAGAAAGGCGAATGATAATTTCACCTTTGTCATTAGGAACAATCGTATAGCCCGTATTATCAATTGGCCCTTCGGGCACATCCACACCCGGAACAAATGACGAACCACCGCTATAACTACCGCTAATTAATCCTGCAAGTTGCAAATGCTGCCAAAACAGGCGCGATTCATCAACATCTGCCGTATCAATGACCGAGTTACCATTACCTGGTGTTGCACCCGGAAGGCTTGACACGTCCGACATATCGCCCGGCAAAGACTTATATTTCTGATAGAATTTTTCAATCGCAATCGTAAACTGGGAAACATCGTTATATGATTTTGTAACACGGGCATTTTCTATAAGAGCGCCACCCGATGTTACCGCAACAATGATTGCTGCCGCCACCAGAAAGACAAGCGCCACCTCCGTCAGGCTAAAACCTGCGGAAAACGGAGCTTTTCTTGTTACTTCTTTCTGATAAATACGATTCACAACACAGTTCCCCCTCATACTATGTTAAATCATATTGGTTAAAAAACTCTTAATAAGCAACCAAACTGTTTCCATATTGTATGATTTTTAGATAAGTTTTTTATTGCCCCCCCCTTGACACCCACGCTCGGCATTCCTATATAGCGCCTGAAGCAGCGTGTAGACCCTCATTATTTATGAGAAACGCTTATAATTATTAGGTAATTTTAAGGAGTAACCTCACTATGGCTATCAGACCATTACATGACCGTGTACTTGTTGAACGTCTTGAAGAAGAAGAAAAAACAAGCGGAGGAATCATCATTCCTGATTCTGCAAAAGAAAAGCCAACCAAAGGTAAAATTGTAGCTGTTGGCAAAGGCGCGCGTAACGAGCGTGGCGAAATCGTACCTTTAGACGTGAAAAAAGGCGATACTGTACTGTTTGCTAAATGGGGCGGACAGGAGATTAAACTCGATGGTAAAGAATACCTGATTTTAAAAGAATCAGACATTATTGCCGTAGAGGAAGCGGCGTAAATGCTGATGGCTAAACTGTTTAGCCACTCAACTTAATAACTAATAACTTAAGGACTTATAACCATGACTGCAAAACAAATTGAATTTGGTGCAAAAGCACGCGAACAGATTCTTGCTGGCGTTGACGCACTAGCAAATGCCGTAAAAGTAACCTTAGGACCAAAAGGTCGTAATGTTGTAATTGAAAAATCATTTGGCGCTCCTCGCATCACTAAAGACGGTGTTACGGTTGCCAAAGAAATTACTTTAAAAAACAAGTTCCAGAACATGGGCGCACAAATGATTCGTGAAGTGGCCAGCAAAACCAACGACATCGCTGGTGATGGCACCACGTCTTCTACGGTTCTTGCCCAAGCCATTTTCCGCGAAGGCGTTAAAGGCGTTGCTGCTGGTTTAAATCCTATGGATTTAAAGCGTGGAATTGACATTGCTGTTGAAAAAGTAGTGGCTGATATCCAAAGCAAAGCAAAGCAAGTAAAAGGTGATTTCAAGAAAATCGCTCAAGTTGCAACCATTTCTGCTAACGGCGACAGCGAAATTGGTGAAAAACTAGCTGAAGCAATGAAAAAAGTTGGCCAAGAAGGCGTTATCACCGTTGAAGAAGCCAAAGGCTTAGCGTTTGAAATCGATACGGTTGAAGGCATGCAGTTTGATCGCGGCTACCTTTCTCCTTACTTTGTAACCAA
>CAYGPX010000057.1:0-8520 GCA_964351935.1 uncultured Rickettsiales bacterium
TGCCGTTTTCAATTTCGGTTGGTGCTGAGCGAGGCTTGGCAAATTGGCCAGCGATACGCCCCACTTTTACCACAGGCTTTCCTGCACCATACATAAGTGCTACTGTCATTTGCAGCATCACGCGGAAGTATTTTTTCAAGTTTTCTTGACTAAATTCGGCAAAGCTTTCAGCACAATCGCCGCCTTGAAGTAAAAATGCGCGCCCTTCAGCCACATCTTTTAGCTTGGCGCGAAGCGCGTTAATTTCATCAGGCGTTACAAGCGGCACGCTTTTTTCAAGCCTTGCTTCCACTGATTTCACCGCTTTTTGGTCGGGGTAGTCTGGCTGCTGGTTGATGGGAAAGTTGCGCCACGAATCTGGTTTCCAGCTGGTTGAGGTGCTTTTATTTACGTGCTTTGACATAATCTGTTATATTTCCTTAATTACTTCATTCTTTTATCGCCCCTTATAAGTTTTTCTAAACTTATAAATGAGCCTAAGTCCTTGCGGGCTCTAAAGGTGCAAAGTTTTCTAACTTTGTTTGCCGTGAATATGCAAGCGCTTCAGGCTAAAATGGCCTTGCGCTAGCAGATGGTTTTTCTTTCTTGCCATAGGCCAAAAGGCCGATTATACCATAACTCACGGAATATAAGCATATTTGCTCGATTTTAAAAGGGTTTTAGTGAGGAAGTCATGGGAAAAAATAAGATTATTGCATTTCAGGGCGTTTATGGAGCCAATGCAGATGTGGCATGTCGCCATGCTTATCCTTATCATGATACGTTACCTGTAGCCACATTTGATGCGGCCATGCGCGCGGTAGAAGAAGGCAAGGCTGACCTGTGCATGATTCCGATGGAAAACTCGCAAGCGGGCCGTGTGGCTGAAATTCACAACTTATTACCTCACACCGGTCTTTCAATTGTGGGGGAGCATTTTGAGCGGATTGAGCATTTTTTAGCTGCGCCCAAAGGCACGAAGTTAAAGGATATTAAAACCGCCTATTCGCACCCGCAAGCCTTGATGCAGTGCCGTGAAAGTTTGCAAAAGATGAATATTAAGCCTGAATCTTACGCCAACACCGCCATGGCGGCGGAAGATGTGGCAAAATGGAACGATAAAAGCAAGGCGGCCATTTGCTCAAAACTAGCGGCAGATCTCTATGGGCTTGAAGTGATAAAAAGCAATATTGAAGATGCGAGTGACAACACCACCATGTTTGTTTCAATGTCGAAAGAGCCAATAGATTTTGACTATCGCAAGCAACCGGCACTCACCAGTTTGCTCTTTACAGCGCGCAACATTCCCGCTGCACTTTATAAGGCAATGGGCGGTCTTGCGACCAATCATGTGAATATTATCAAATTGGAAAGCTACATCCCCGGTGGCGTGTCGCAAACGGCGCAGTTTTTCATCACTTTTGAAGGCCACCCTGAAGAGCGTCGCGTGCAGCTTTCACTCGAAGAACTTGGTTTCTTCTGTAATAAAGTGAAAGTGCTTGGAGTTTATCCTAGAGCTGCTGAGCGGGATTAACTTGCTAAAGCGTAGCTTTGCGAGCGTGGATGATACTTATCAATTGCTCGGCTGCGGCAAGGGTTTTTGCTTGCAGGTTCATAATTTCCTTCGGAGGGAGCGGGATTTGCCACATCGAGGCAAAATCGGCAAAGCCGGTGCCTGTATAAGGCAAATGCAGCTCGGCCACTGAGTGCAGGGCGCGTGCCAACATTACCGGTAACACGTGCAGATAAATAAACGCCTCGTGTGGGATTTTTTCTAGCTTTGTACTGTGCTCAAGCACATTGAGGCTGGCATGATTGCGGGCAAAATCTTGCGGGCGATCTTTCAAATGATGCATGGAAAGCGTTAGCGCATCGATAGTCTTATCAAGCGCATGGCTTAAAGCGATGGCATTGGCGCTGAAAATGTCATCCCACATTGCAGTGGGCGAATTTCCTATCCGCCTAAAGCGGTCAAAGGCTTCATTACGCTCATCATCAATGCATTTTTGAACATCATCAGGCAGTGCTACTAGCGCATCCCCATAAGCAAAAGCGAGAAATTGCGGTGCGTGTGACACGGTAGCATAGATAGCATCGTGCCGTTTGGCTGAAAGCTCTTCAGTGTATGCTCCGGTTAATTTCCACAGCTTTGTAATGGCATCCACAGTGGTGCGTGATGTTTGGCCTGTGGGGGTGATGATCAGGCGTTTTTCTTTAAATAATGTGGGCTTGGAGGCAGAAAATCCATCTTTTTCTGCACCTGCTATCGGGTGAGCGGGGATAAAGCGTTTTTGCTGCTCGATGGAAAGAAGAGGGGTAAATACATCGATGACATATTGCTTAGCAGAACCAATATCACTGATAATAACGCCTTCTTTCAGGTGAGGTAATGCTTCTTGCAACAGATCGCTATAGCTGGAAAGCGGTGTACAGAAAATAATAGCGTCACTGTCTTTGACAGCTTCTGTAATGTTGGTGCTTCCATCATCAATAGCGCCTGATTTTAGTGCTTTTTGCAAAGCATCATTGCTTCTGACATAGGCACTAATACGAAGCTTTGGTTGTGACTTTTTAAGTGCTTTGGCGAGCGAGCCGCCCATCAGCCCAAGGCCAATAATTGTAATATGTTGTAGGTTCATGCTTTTTTCTGCTTTACTTGCATTATGAGGTCATCCCATAATGGTTGAGCATTAGGATACGCAGCAACCCACTATAAGGCAATATGAGATGTACATAAAAATGAAGAAAGCTTCAAAACATGGTTTTACATTTGTAGAAATGGCAATGGTGCTTGCAATTGCTGGGTTGATTGTTGCCTCGGTGATGATAGGGCAGCAAGTAGCAGAAGCAGCACGGCTGAAGGCAATGGTTTCGGAAGTGCAAACCCTCAAAACTGCCGTAGGGCAATTTGAATCGCTCTATAATGGTTTACCGGGCGATGTTGCGGATGCAACGGACTATTGGTCGGGCACGGCTGATGGCAATAGCAACGGAAGAGTGCAGGCTGAAACCAGCAATGAGGCATTTCGCGCGCTGGAGCAATTGGCATTGGCAGGGTTTATTGACGGTAGCTATACGGGCACATGGGGCGGTGCATTTGTTAATGGTGGCAATGTGATGTCGTCAAAACTAGAGCGTGGGGCGATGATGTATCTCAATTGTTGCGGCGGTGAAGGGGATAGCTCGCTAGAGTTTATCAATCAGATTAATGTCTTTACGGGCGCTAGCAGCAATAGTGTGCGTGCAGGGGTGCTAACACCAGAAGAAGCTATGAGCATTGATGTGAAGATGGATGATGGCAATCCTGATATGGGAATGATTGGTGCAAATGGCACGTATGTGACGGGCAGTTATACCAAAGCCGGTTGCTTTGCAAATGCCGGCAGCAGCGCTACGTATATTCTTAGTAATGAAGATACGGGCTGCCAGATGTATTTTGGTTATAATTGGGAATAGGAAAACAGATGTTTACAGGGATTATTACCGATATTGGCGAAGTGGTTGCGTGTGAAAAACGTGGCGGTGATATACGCTTAAATATTGCAACTTCGTTTGATATGAAAACCGTAGCAATCGGTGCTTCGATTGCCTGCAATGGTGCGTGTATGACGGTGGTAAAAAAGCAATCAGGTCAATTTACGGTGGATGTTTCAGCGGAATCGATTGCCTGCACGAATATTGGTGAGTGGAAAAAAGGTACATATATCAATTTGGAGCGTGCCCTAAAAGCAGGTGATGAGCTTGGAGGGCATATTGTTTCTGGTCATGTGGATGGGCTGGGCGAGGTGGTTTCGATTGAGGCGTTACATGATTGTTATATTGTAAAGTTTGCTTGTCCTCAAGGCTTAAAAGCGATGGTTGCGCCTAAAGGTTCTATCGCTATTAACGGTGTGTCTCTTACAGTCAATCAGGTTGAAGATAATCAATTTTATGTCAATATCATTCCTCACACATGGAAACACACCAGTTTTCAGTGGCTAAAAGCAGGTGATAAAGTGCATTTAGAGGCAGATATGCTCGCGCGCTATATTGCACGCTATCAGGAAGTAACTTTAAATCGTTAGACAGATGAGGAATAAATGATTGTTGCATACGTAGCACTTGGCGGTGCAATAGGAGCTGCATGCCGCTATTTGACGGTTTCAGCGTTCACTAAATGGCTGGGTGTGGCGTTTCCTTATGGTACCTTAGCGGTAAATATTTTGGGCTCATTGTTCATGGGCTGTGTGATTGGTTGGCTTACTAAAACTCTGCCGCATAGCATGGAATTGAGAGCATTTCTTGTTGTAGGAGTGCTGGGAGGCTTCACAACATTCTCGGCCTTTTCGCTAGATGTTGTCACATTACTAGAAAATGGTGCATTGGGACAGGCAATTTTGTATGTGATTGCATCAGTATTGGGTGCTGTTTTGGCGTTATTTTTGGCAATATGGGCATTTCGGGCGTTTTAGTGAAAAGTTTTTTCATTAAAATGAATCTTTAAAAAAGCTAGGCCGAGCCTTGGCGTTTTTATGTTTTCTGAAAATTTATAAATAAAAAATAACAGAAAAGTGAAAGCTGCTTGTTTACAGCTTAATAAGTTTTCTGCTAGAAGATTTGACTCAATAAATCAAGGTGGTTTGTTTTTAAAACATCTCATCTCTTCTTTAGACTAAATATTTATTTCGAAATTAACGTTGAAAGAGGCAGTATAATGGCTGGAGCAGCAACCAAAGAGTGGAAATTTCTTGGTTTAAACATGTGGCAACAAGTGGTTTTGGCGCTTATTTTAGGGGTTGCTACAGGATATTTTGGTGGTGAGTCTGTTCAAGACCTTAAAATTCTAGGAACTATCTTCTTCAAGTTCATTAAAATGGTGGTATCACCACTTATTTTCTTTGCATTGATTGCAGGTATTACCAGCCTTACGGAAGCAAGCCACTTTAAAGGGCTGGCTATAAAAGGGGTTTTTGGTTATCTGTCTACATCAATGTTTGCGGTAGTGATTGGTCTTACCTTTGGTTTTGTGTTTGAACCGGGTGCCGGGATGATTTTGCCTGAAGGTTTAATGCCTGTAGAAGGTGTTGGTAATGCTGAAGTGGCTTCGGTGACAGGCTTTATTTACCAACTGATTCCTGGAAATATTGTGCAGGTGATGGCTAATGACATGTACCTTCAAGTGGTTGTGTTTGCTGTGTTTACCGGTATTGTGATGAACAATATCAGTGGCGATACCTCAAAAGTGAAAGAGCTAAACCAAGAAATGGCGCACATCATTTTTAAAATGATTGAGTGGATTGTGCGTCTTGCGCCACTTGCTGTGTTTGGTTTTATGGCGGCAACAGTGGGTACAACAGGTTTTGATGTACTTCAGAGCTTGTTAAAGCTTGTGTTTGTGGTGTTGGGCGCGTGCTTATTCCAGTATGTTGTGTTCTTACTGATGATTACGTTTATTGGTCGCATGAATCCGTTACCATTTATGCGTAAAATGTTTACTACTCAGATTTTTGCATTCTCAACCAGTTCAAGTAAAGCAACCTTGACGACAGCAATGCGTGAGCTACAAGATAAAATGGGTGTATCTCAGAGTTCTTGTAACTTTATGATGCCACTGGGTGCATGTATTAACATGGATGGAACCGCGATTTATCTAGGAATTTGTGCAACCTTCTTTGCTCAAATTTATGGTGTGGAACTTGGTATTCACGAATGTTTGGTATTGATGTTGACAGCAACACTAGGTGCAATCGGTGCGGCTGGTATTCCGAGTGGATCAATCATATTTATGGGTATGGTTCTTGGTTCGGTTGGTATTCCGATGGAAGGGATTGCGGTGATTTTAGGTGTTGACCGTATTCTTGATATGTTCCGTACTACGGTAAACGTAACGGGTGACTCAGCGATTACGCTCATTGTAGATCGCTCGGAAGGTGAAGTGGATATGAATGTTTATTATGATAAGAGCCTGTAAATAGGTTGTTATCCCTATATATTGTGCCCTGACTTTTTTTGAGTCAGGGCATTTTTTTTAAATGAAAGGTAAGCATATGCATAGTGCGTTCTCAACAATTGGTTTGCTGCTTATTTCTAATATTTTCATGACGTTTGCATGGTATGGACACTTAAAGTTTAAAACCTCACCACTTTATTTAGTGATTTTAGTCAGTTGGGGAATTGCACTGTTTGAATATTGCTTTCAAGTACCTGCAAATCGGATTGGTCATGGCTATTTTTCGGCTGCCGAATTAAAAACAATACAAGAAGTAATTACGCTATTGGTATTTGCTGTTTTCTCGGTGTGGTATTTGGACGAACCTTTTAAATGGAATTATGCCGTTGGATTTTTATTGATAGCGGCGGGTGCTTACTTTGTTTTTCACAAATGGTAGTAATGTCGTGTCTATAAAATAAAAATGACAGATAAGAGGATGAAAAAGAAAGAGATTTCTGTATAGTTTCTTAAGATATGAAAATGAGAAGGGAGCGATGATGAAAAAAGTTTCAATTATTGGAGCGGGTGCTTGGGGAAATGCGCTTGGTTTTGCGGCACATCGTGCGGAAAATAAAGTAACCCTATGGACTATTGATGAAAAAGCAGTGGAATCTATCAACCGCGAGCATCGTAATCCGTTTTTACCTGATATCGCCATCCCTCATGATATGCCAGCAACCACTGATTTGAAACAAGCACTTGATGCAGATGTGCTGCTGCTGGTGGTGCCAGCGCAAGTGTTGGTTTCAGTGCTAGAGCAAATGAAACACATTGGCCTAAGTAAAGAAATTCCGCTCGTGCTATGTAGCAAAGGGATTGAGCAGGGAACAGAGCGCTTAATGAGTGAGATAGCGCAAGTTTATTTTCCCAATAACCCGATTGCGATTGTCTCTGGCCCTAATTTTGCGGATGAAGTAGCCAAAGGCAATCCCTCAGCGGCAACACTTGCATGCCACGATACCATGATAGGTATGGAGTTAGTTGAAACACTCGGTAGCACCACGTTTAGAACTTATTACGCGGATGATGTGATTGGGGCGCAAATTGGTGGTGCGGTGAAAAACGTACTCGCGATTGCCTGTGGTATCTCGGAAGGCTTGGGCTATGGTGAAAATACGCGCGTAGCACTGGTAACACGCGGCATTACCGAAACAGCACGTCTGTGCATGGCTAAAGGCGGCCATCGTGATACATTGCTTGGCTTATGTGGCATTGGCGACATGATGCTTACCTGTGGAAGCAGAAAATCACGCAATATGAATTTAGGCTATCAGTTGGGGCAGGGCACATCGCTTAAAGATATTTTAGCTCAAGGTAAAACCGTTGAAGGATATTATTCAGCGCAATCGGTTGCGGCACTTGCAAAAACACTAAAGGTCGATATGCCAATTTGTTATGCTGTGGATCAGATTTTACACCATGGTGTTTCAATCGAGGTTGCTATAAAAGAATTGCTCAAACGTCCATTGACGGTAGAGAGAGTGTAACTAGAATTAGGCCGCGCTCTTTCTAAGCAATATGTGCATACCCGCTATTGCACGATAATGACATGAAAGATGCAGGATTTATCGTCGTTGGTAGAGTTATATGTGCCACCTGTTTGGCAGTCTCCAGCAGAAAAATCGCTTCCTTCCGTAGCAATCACGTTGCCTGTTGATGCGTTTCCATCATCGTAGGTGAGGTCGTATTTTTCTACAACAGAAGGTTGAAGCAACCCTTGAGGGTGCGAAGGTGCTGTGAATGTGCCAGTGTGGAACTTCCCGACAATAATGGCCAATGTGGCATCTGAAGGCGATGTAGGGCTGGTGGTAGTGGCTGCAAAATAGCCGCCATTTTTGAATGGGGCTTCCATCACGCCTACGCCCGGTTCGTTGCTGGTGCCTCCATCATAGCTGCCGGAGATAAGTGATGCACGGGAAAGATGCTCCCAGAAATCACGGCTTTCATCACCAAATGTGTTTACACTGTCGATGATGTTATTGCCGTTGCCATTATCGACAACTGTGCCAAAATAGTTAGTAGCGTTGTAAATATCACCGGGAAGGCCACCATAAGTATTTTGGAAACTTTCTACACCCGCTGCAATTGAATTTAAATTATCCACCATCGTATTATAGTCGGCTTTGTCTTTTATGTTGCTGGTGGTAGCTACAGCCGCCATTAAAAGCGCAATAATGGCGATGGAAATAGTGATTTCAAGTAGCGAAAATCCGCGTGAGTGATGATGTGGCTGCATGGGTGGTTTTCCTTTGTTATTTCCTTGTTTATGCTGACAAGCTCTGTAAATATCATTATAACTGCGTGGATGAGGAAAGCGCAAGCGTTGCTAAACATATGGTTTGCTTGTGTGTTTTTATTAGTATGACGTCATGGCTTCTTAAGTCCAGTAATAAAGCAGAAATGCCCTAGAAGGAAAACATTATGTTTGAAAATTTAAGCGATAGTTTAGGTAAAGTTTTTAGTAAGCTCAAAGGCAAGGGCTACATTAGTGAAGATGACGTGAATGCTGCTATGCGCGAAGTGCGTATTGCCTTGCTGGAAGCGGATGTGGCGTTGCCAGTAGTGCGCGA
>CAYGPX010000058.1:0-8464 GCA_964351935.1 uncultured Rickettsiales bacterium
TTGTGAAACGTGCGCTACAAGCGCCTGTGCGTCAAATTGCACAGAATGCTGGCGTAGACGGCGCAGTTGTGGCTGGCAAATTGCTAGAAAACCTACTGGCGAAAAAAGATACCAACTTCATCTACGATGCTCAAAATAACGAGTATGTTGATGCTTTTGATAGCGGTATCATCGACCCTGCGAAAGTAGTCCGCGCTTCATTGCAAGATGCTGCTTCAGTTGCTGGTTTACTTATCACCACTGAAACACTAATTGCCGACGAAGAAAAAGACGACTCATCTTCTGCTGGCATGCCAGACATGGGTGGCATGGGCGGTATGGGTGGCATGGGCGGTATGGGCTTCTAATAAGCTTTATACTTTCCTCCGCAAACGTTAGTAAACTTTTGCATGAGGATAGCTCAAGGCTGGGTGGTCTTACTACTCCCCTTTCTTGAGATGCTACTAAAAAAACTGCTAAGGGAGAGGCCAAGCGCCTCTCCCTTTTTTGTTCTTTCTTCCTAATAAAACATACGATAATTTGCACTAATATCGGTTAGTGTCATTCTGATTAGAAACACATGCTCAACATAGAATTTTAGCTTAAATACTTTTGAGAAGTATACTTAGGAACAATAAAAAAAACTCCCTGCACAAGCTGGGTGCAGGGAGTAGAAATTGCTAGATGAAGAGCTTTTAATTACTCCGCAGGAATGACACGCACGCGCTTATCTGAGAATATCACATAGACTTTCTGCCCTTTGGCAAGCGGATCGGCTTTTCCCTGCACAATAGTAACTAAACCACTTGTAGTCGCAGAAGAAATAGCCTGACGCATTGCGCCAGTTCCTTCATAATAATCAGATTTTAGGTTGGAGGTATTAACCTTAATGATATATTCTATACCATCTTGTTCACTCAATGCACCCTCTGCTACTGCACCAATCAGCGCGCCAGCAATAACGCCACCAACCATTGCAGCTGCTTTGCCATTTCCGCCACCAACCGTACTTCCTGCCGCGCCGCCAGCAAGGCCTCCGGCAAGCATACCACCCGAGTTAGCTGCAAGTTTATCATTTTCTTTAATAATGATGGATCGAGAAGAAAGCACCTTTCCTTCTAGGGTCAAACTAAGTGTTGAATCACTCGTATACACATTACTTGATAAATCTCTTGCACAACCAGATACAAAAAGCATCATAATAAGAAGAGAAGGAAGGACTTTTTTCATAAAACATTATCTCCATTGCACGTAATAAGTGCGAATTTCAATAATGAATTAACTCAAAATTGTCAAGATAATTGACATTTTTGGCTCGCTTGCTTATAAGCCTCGCCATTATTTCTTAATTCTGGAGTACACTTTTATGTCTAAATTTCGTTTTTTGGCTTTAGCCTTTTCTCTTGTGGCTATGAGCGCATGCGCGCCTTCTACGTCTATACGCCATAGCGCTGACTTTGCTACAAAGTTGAGTAAAAACCCTACTCTCTCAATTCTGCCTACCAAAGCAGCTGTTGTAGAGCTAGATGCAGCTAATAGCACCACCCGTATGTATGATTATGAAGGCTTTATTGAGCCTATCGTGCAAGAAGTACTGATAGAGGCTTTAACCAGTAAGGAATATAATACAAAAAAAGTTTATCCCTCAGATCTAAAGAAAAACGCTCTTTATAAAGATGTAGACAAAATCAATCAAAAATCCGCCTCTGCTGCCAGTATGATGCACACTAAATATTCTAGTAAAAGCCCTGAAGCATTTAATACCAACGAAAATATAGGCGATACCGCAAGAAATTTTTATAAAAAAACTGGGCAGCGCATACTCATCATTTCAAAATATGGTGAAATGTCTAAAACGAATGGCGCACGCGTTAAAGACTTCTTGATGGATGGCTTTCTAAAAACAAATCAAGGCGCAAATACTGAAAACGCCTCTTTAACAGTGACGATTGTGGATGCAAAGGATGGAAAAGCACTTTGGACTTATAGCGCACTCAAAACTGATGACTTAATTTCAGCAGGCATCAATAGCGCAAAATCGCCTGAAAATGCTGCAAAGAGCAAAGTACAAAAGATTGTAGAAATGACACTCTCTAAGCTACCAAAAAAATCAGAACTATTCTCTGCTCAGGCCGAAGAAGAAAAATTCTTTGATAAAAAATAGCTTCCCATAATGATGTAGCGTATATATTTCAATCTACGCTACATCATAAGGTGAAAGATAATTTAATGGATATTATTGTAAATACTCTCATTCCTGTTTTTACCGTCATTGGCTTGGGATACCTGATCAAGCGCAATGATTGGCTAGAAGACGGCTTCTGGAGTGGCGCTGAAAACCTTGCTTACTACCTGCTTTTGCCTACCATCCTATTTATCAAAATTGCTGGTGCTGATTTTTCTAACGCTGCTGCAATCATTCCAATGACAGCGGTGGTACTGCTTGCCAATGTGATCGTTGTTGCCATTATATTCATCTGGTATGGGGTCAAGAAACCACGAATTTCAGACTTTACCGCCATCATGCAAGGCTCTATCCAAACCAATGCTGCCTATATTGGCCTTCCGGTTGCTTTGGGCGTTTTTGGCCAACAAGGGCTTATCATCTATGCGATGATGCTGGGGCTGGTTGTACCCGTGATGAACACGGCGGTGCTTTCATTTTTGATGTATTACGACCCTCAACGCATCAAAGAGCCCTTCAGAATTTTTGCAAGGCGTGTTTTTGTAAACCCACTGGTGATTGCGTGTCTTTTAGGGTTACTCGTTAGCTATAGCGGAATTGCTTTACCCGCACCTATTTATGGCATTTTCAATACGCTTAGCAACGCTGCTCTGCCTATTGGCTTGTTGGTGGTAGGCGCTGCGCTTGATATTCAAGCCACCAAAGGCCGCCATATGATGATTTTTGTGAGCAGTTGTGTAAAGCTTGGCCTGTTGCCTCTCATCGCCATTTTCTTAGCAAAATGGGTGGGGCTTGCGCCACTTGAGGCTTCGATGGCGGTTGTCTATACTATGCTGCCTGCCTCTGCTGCCTCCTACCTGATGGCGAAACGTCATCATAGCAATGCCACCTTACTTGCGGGCATCATTGTGGCCGAAACGGTTGCGGCCCCCCTCACCATGCCACTCGTGCTGATTGTGCTTGGATGGATATTTACATTGCCCGTTTAGGCATTTTATGCTCTTATTATACGATATCTTCATAATAAGTAGGCAGCATGAGCGATTCGCCAGACAAACCTAGAAACCCTATCGAAAAGGCTGTTGCGCTCGGCTATGATAGGCATTCTGAAGAAGCACCGCGCGTCGTTGCCACGGGTGAAGGACACATTGCCAAGCAAATTATCGCCATTGCCGAAGAACATGGTGTACATGTGCGAAAAGATAAAGATCTGGTAGAAATTTTATCGCACCTAGAAATTGACTCTATTATCCCCTTAGAAGCGTACACGGCAGTTGCAGAAATTCTTTCTTACGTTTATCGTGTCAATTCGGACTTAAAAGAGCAGGACAAAGAAAATGACAAATAGTGAAGCGAAAGAGATCAACACTCTCATCGCCAATATCTGGGAGCAATTGACGCTCAATGAAAAAGCGCTAGAAAACAACACCCCCTTCCAAACTGATGGGTTGGAAGATAAAGTAAAAAATGTATGCGGCAAAGTAACCGCACTACCGCGTGAGAAAGCAATCGCTTTTGAACCAGAATTAACCAAAATGATCGAATTTTTAACTGACCTTTCCACGCGCATGCAAGCACGACAAATAACCCTCTCACATGAAGCAACCTCACTCAATCAGCGTCAAAAGGCTATGAATGCCTACAAGCAAAGCGATGGGCTTAAAAATAAACCATCTTCCGATGGAAACTCTTCAGAATCCCAATAGCGGTTAAAATAATATGGAAAGCGATCTTTGGATACGTGTGCTACTCGCCTTGTTTTTGGTGATAGGATTGATGGGTGTGCTGGTGCTGATTGCACGCAAATATATGCCCTCGCACATGCTGGCACGCAGTAATGCTGAGAAACGTGTGGTGATTAAAGAAACCACCTATATTGACCCTAAGCATCGTTTGCTGCTAATAAAGCGTGACAAGACCGAACATTTACTACTGATTGGCCCTTCTAATAGCCTCGTAGTGGAAAGTAATATTGTATCTAAATCGGGAGCAAAGAAAGCATGACAAGGCTTCTTTCAATTAGAACCTTACTACCGCTACTGATGTTTGCCTTTGCTTTGCTTGGCGCCAGCTCTGCTGTGTATGCGCAAAGCCTCAATATTGATTTTGGCGAAAGCGGATCAACCACAGGCAGGGTAATTCAGCTCGTTGCGGTGCTCACGGTGCTAAGCCTTGCACCGTCCATTTTGGTAATGGTCACTTCCTTTACACGTATTATCGTGGTGTTTTCTTTCTTGCGTACCGCTCTTGGTTTGCAGCAAACACCGCCTAATTCGGTGTTAATTAGCCTTGCTTTGTTTCTCACATTTTTCATTATGTCGCCCGTGTTAGAGCAGTCATACGAAAATGGGCTAAAGCCACTGATGGAAGAGAAAATTACAGAAGAACAGGCCATTGAACCTATCATCAAGCCATTTCATCGCTTTATGCTAGGAAATGTGCGTGAAAAAGATCTGGAACTTTTCACCGATATTGCAAAAATTGAATCGTTAAAAAGCCCCGAAGAAACACCCATGCGTGTGCTTGTGCCTGCCTTTATGTTGAGCGAGTTAAAGCGCGCCTTTGAAATTGGTTTCTTAGTTTATATCCCCTTTCTGGTTATCGATATGGTGGTGGCCTCCACACTTATGTCGATGGGTATGATGATGTTACCGCCAGTGCTTGTTTCTCTGCCATTTAAGCTGGTGTTCTTTGTACTGGTGGATGGTTGGTATATGATTGTTGGAAGCCTTGTTAGAAGCTTTGCCGCTCCCTTTGGCACCTAAAATATTCTCAAATTAACGCAAGTGATATGCCCCATCCCTCTACCTGAAGGAGGGGTACTCGTGTCTTCATCTACATGATAAAGACACAAGAATTCTTGAGTGCTCTATGTCACATCCCTATCCGCTTAAGACTAGAAAGGCGATAGCACGTCCATCACTTGGTGAGCAATTGGCGGCTGCTGCATATCGGAAAGCACACCACGACCACCATACGAAATCCGCGCTTCGGCAATCATGTTTGAATCCACATGATTTTCAGCGCTGATGTCCTCAGGACGCACGATGCCACTAACGCTGACCGTTCTTAGCTCAAAATTTACCCTAATTTCCTGATCGCCGCGAATCACCAAGTTCCCGTTAGGTAAAATTTGTGTAACCATCGCTGCCACTTCGGTTTCAATCTTTTCCTCACGGTCGGTTGAACCTGAACCATTGGTGGAATGAGAATTGCTAGCATCTAACAAATTTGCCAAATCTGCAGTCCCGGGCAACCAAGCGGTAGCGAGTGTTTCCAAGCCAAAGAGTGCTGGGGCTTGCGCATCTGCCGATGCATCGCGGTTACGTTGAGTTTGATTATCTAATTCAGCCTTATCTTGGATTTTTACAATCACTTTTAAAATATCGCCCACACGACGTGCTCGGTTATCACGAAAGAATGCGCGCGAACCGGGTTGCCATAGCGAGTTAGAATATTTCCGCTGAACCATCACCTCTTCTTGATCTTCAGGCCATTCAACCGGTTTAAAGTCTGGCCGCCCCATTGGCAAATCGGTATTTTGCATTTTAGGCGGCTTGCCAATTTCTTCTACGCGCTGCATCTGATAATCCGTGCAGGAAGCCAAGCTTGCTAGCATCAATGAAAGCAATCCTATTTTGAGCACATAATTCTTTAGCATTAACATCATAGCATTTCCCCTTCCATTCCTTGCCCAATACTCACGAGCGACTCACTTTCTACCGTAGCCTGCACCACGCGCGAGCTGTTGCTGTTTCGTACGCGGATAACATCACCTTTTCCACCATCTTCCAGCGCAACTGCGGATGCTCTAATCGTCATAAATGGGGTTTTGTATATCATGGTGACTGCCATATTGCGCTCTACCACCAACGGCTCAATTAAATCACGCGCCCGCACGGGACGGCCAACGGGAATGCTCCTACGCAGCATTTTTCCAATCATGTAGGATTCATCACGCACAATGTGATCGCGCAGGCTTTGTTTGGAAACAGCTTCATAACGAATATCTTCAGCACCAATCACATGCTTTGCAGGTAGCCGAGCCACCAGCACCGGCACTTCTATCATCGCCTCAAACCGACCGTTTAAATCAATCTGTTGCTGCTTGCCTTCTGCTGTTTTAAACACAAGGCTTGCTGAAAATTGACGCGAACGCTCATTAGCATCCAGCTTGCTCACCTCCATCTCGTAAGACGGAGCATCTAAATCTACGCGAATGCCTTTTTCATGCCCCATAATCTGCACATGTAACGTATCAGCCTCTGTCACCAGCGCGTCAGGAAACTTCTCACGCAGCGCCTGCTCCACTGGCTCAAGCGCAATCATGTTTACTCCTTCAAAAATATTAGGAAGGGGTGATACAATCGTAGCTGCACCGGCAGGAAATGCCACCGCCAACCAACATAGCGTTGCTAGGACTGCCCTTTGAAACATAATGTTATCCTCGTTTATATTTTTGTTTGTTAGAACTAGACGCTCTGACTAAACACTTGGCTGGTTTGATCTGATTTCTCGAGCACTTTCACATTCATTTCAAACGCGCGCTGCGCACGAATCAAATCGGTCAATTCAATCACCGCATTCACATTTGATCCTTCAATAAACCCTTGAAGAATGCGCCCAAATCCTGCATCACCCGGCACACCGTCAATTGCAGGGCCTGAAGCTTCCGTTTCGCGGTAGAAGTTGTTTCCTATAGATTCCAGCCCTGCTTCATTTAAAAATTTAACCAATTCAAACTGCCCCAACACCGAAGGCGTCACCTGCCCATCGATGGTGCCAATCACTTCACCGCTTTCGTTCACGGTAATATCGGTAACATCTTCAGTAATCGTAATTCCCGGTGAAATTGTATAGCCATCCGCATTCACAATTTCTCCCTCCGCACTCAACTGAAAAGCGCCTGCACGGGTATAGACTTCTTCACCGGTTGGCAAAATCACTCGGAATAAACCCGCGCCATCCACTGCCAAATCAAGCGGGGCATCGGTTTGTTGTAAGCTTCCTTGCTCTAATACAGGATATGTAGCACTGGTTTTTACACCCAAACCCACTGAAATACCCACAGGGCGTATGGTGCCTACATCTGAAGTTTGTGTACCCACTTGCTGCTTATTGATATAGAGCAAATCTTCAAATTCAACGCGACGACGCTTAAATGCAGTGGTGTTTTGGTTTGCCAAGTTGTTGGCAATCACATCGATGTTTAGCTCTGCTGCGCGCATACCCGTGGCGGCGGTATAAAGTGATTGCATCATTTTTCTCCTTTTATTTTATTTCCGCATTAAAAAGCTCCGTCACTTCTTTAATGCGCGCCACTTCGTGGCCTTATCATTCTTTTGGACATACGTCCTAATTTAGCGTTTCTTCTCTATTTTACGAATTCATCTCACTATTGAACTCGTGCAATCCTTCGTATTGTGTCTATTTCCATGTCGTGGCTTCTATCTGCCGCCTTTTTAGTCATCTCAATCCCACGGGAAACATTAATGAGTTCGGTCATCTGTGACACCATATTCACATTCGAACTTTCCAGTATCCCTTGCGAAACCTTGGAATCTTCCGAAATTTGCGCGCCTATTGGTGCGCGGTAAAGATTTGCTCCAACTCGCTCAAGTATCATTGGGTTTTCAAATGAAAAAAGGCCTACTTGGCCGCGCCCCTCGCCGGTTCCGACGATTACCTGCCCATCCTCTTTGATGCTAATATCAGTATCTTCAGGGGCGAAATTCGTTTGCTGGCCACCGGGGCCTAGCACTCTATAACCTTGCTGTGTTACCAAATCTCCATCCACATTCACGGTGAAATTACCGGCACGCGTATAGCGAGGCCCTAGCGGTGTCTCGACCATAAAATAAGCATCACCATGGATCGCAAGATCAAGTGGGCGATCCGTTTTTTGATAAGGCCCTTGCGAGTTATCACGCGTTACGGTGGCTGCATGCGTAAATGCCATGGATCCGGCATTTCCACCGTCAAGTATGATGTCATCCATCACATCACTTTCGAGTTTAAATCCAACCGTGTTCGCATTCGCCACTTGATCTGCAATACGATTTTGCTGATCCGTCAATGCCACTTGTCGTGATGCGAGTATGTATCCAATATTATCCATTTTCTCGGTCTTCGCGCTTGAAGGTTTAAAACCACTTGAGGAGGCCCCTGAAAATACAACACCATCGTGCCGCACTAAAAAGAGTCTTCATCCCAAGTCGCGGACTACCTGGCCGAAAGAAACAACGTGCTACCTGTACACTAGCTAATTACAATGCAGCTTTCATGCCAACTCTCTATAAT
>CAYGPX010000059.1:0-8376 GCA_964351935.1 uncultured Rickettsiales bacterium
CTTAAAGGATGGATTGCTTTTGTGTTTAGCCTGCTTTTATTATTCTCAATGCTGCAACTGCTTTTTCAAAAGCGCGATAGTTGGCGCAACCAAACCAATGCATTTTGGGGCATGTGCCTTGCCCATATTGGCGCGGCAATTTTGGCAATTGGCATTACGGCCGCTAGCGAATGGTCGGCCGAAAAACAGCAGGTAATGAAAACAGGTGATGTGCTAGAGCTTCACGGCTATCATGCAACCTTTAGCGCGATCGAATTTGGCAACGGCCCAAACTACTTTTCCCGAAAAGGCATGCTAAACCTTAGTAAAAACGATAAAGCCATCACCACCCTAACCCCTGAAGGGCGTTTTTATCCGGTGGAAGATCAACAAACACTGGAATCTTCCATCTACTCGCATATATTCTATGATCTGTATGCTGCCATGGGCGAGGCAACAGACGATAACGAACAAGTAGGAATCCGCCTCTATTTTCGCCCTCTTATCAGCTGGATTTGGCTTGGCTGCATCCTGATGATGGCAGGTGGATTACTAGCAATATACAAGAGAAAACTCAAAAAGGTAATATTATAACATGATGCGCATTCTTCCCATTTTGGCTGTCTTTATGCTGCTGCTCGTTTTAGTGATGGGCATCACCTCACAACGCCCCACCCCTTCCTCTAAAGCAGTAGAAAAATCACTGCCAACCTTCTCACTCCCTGTGCTAGATGGCACGGAAGGTGAAATGCTAAGCGATAGTGATTTGCGCGGCCACTATAGTTTAATCAACATATTTGCATCGTGGTGCTATACCTGCCGATTAGAGCACGGGGCGTTGCTAAATTTGGCCGAACAAAACCGCCTGCCCATCTATGGCATTACGTGGAAAGATAAGCCGGAAAACACCCGCCAATGGCTTGAGAACCTTGGCAATCCTTATGCCAAAGTAGCGATGGATTGGGATGGAGATTTGGCTGTCCCTCTTGGTTTGATGGGTACACCTGAGACATTCCTCATCAACCCTGAAGGCATGATTATTTATCACCATCAAGGCATGCTCACGCAGGATTTTCTCGAACGGAACATTTTAACTTTAGTGAAGTAGCGTTTGCATGCTTACTCAGTGCTTATTCATGTTTAAAAGCTTTATAATGTGCCCTGCAAGGCTTACATTAGCATTGCTTCTAATGATGACCGCACCAGCACATGCCATCACTCTAGAAACCCCGCTTGAAAACGCGCAGCAAGAAGCAAGAGCACAAGCACTGTTTCATGAAATACGCTGCATGGTGTGTGCGGGGGAATCGATTGCGGATTCGCGCGCAAAACTGGCGACCGATCTTCGCCACTATATCCGCGAAAATATTACTGAAGGTAAAAGTGATGATGACATTATCGCGCTACTGAGCAACGCCTATGGTGATGAAATTCTCATGCGTCCACCCGTGCAAAAAAACACTATCGCATTATGGTCACTTCCCTTCCTGCTGCTCTTAGTCGGCGGCCTTGGCATATGGCGATTTACAAGAAGATAGCCCTTAGGCCATCATTATAACATTCTAAAATTACCAACCACGCCACAACCTTAGCGGCGTCATCACCGGTGAAAGCGTTAAAGGTGTGTGCAAAATAGATGCACCTTGGCGCCTAAATTGTTTGATTTGTTTAGGCAGCAAACATGCCATACGAAATGCGGAAATGGCATCTTCTGAAAGCGATTTCTTTAGCTCTTTCGCCTTTAAATACGCTTGATTTGCGTGCTCTGCCAGTGTTTGAATAACAGGTTCAATTTGCTTTAAATCCGCTTCGCCTGCAAGCACACTTTCACTATTTGCACCATGCTGGTTTAAAAGCGATTCAGGCAATGTGCACCACCCTTCTTTTAGATGCTGTGGCAAGCTGCGTAATTGATTGCATAAGAACTCTGCACAACCTAGATGTCGCGCAACTTCTATTGCTTCAGACTCTTTTACATTAAATACATTTAGAACAAACTGTAACAACATAACATTTGTGTTGTTAGCATAATTTAGGAGCGAATCCTCATCTTTAAACGGTGCAGCCGTGTAGTCTTCCTCATGCGCTCTAAAAAATGTTTCAAAACTTTCTGGCTGAATGTTCCCCGCCTCAATTGCCAGCGCGAGCCCCTTCACAACATCGTGATTGCGGCTTGTGCCTTCATAAAGCGCAGCAATTGTATCGCGCCACCACTGCAGCCTAATCATCCCCACCATTTCTTCACTCACGCTATTGCGTATCGATTCTATTTCGTAATTAAATGCATAGAGTGAAAAGATATGCTCGCGCACGTGCGCAGGCGCAAGCAACGCGCTGAGGTAAGCACTACGGTGATGGGTTTGCACCAACTTAGCACAGGGAGAAATTTCAGTCATGAATGAATAAATCTAGGGTTTGAGTTTATAACGCATGCCACCCAAAACAAAACCGATTTCACCTGTTTTATCGTAGGCAAGCGGCAATAAAATCTGCCGATAGAGTACGGTAATGTGATCACGATTTTCATAAGAGCTATCATCTTCAAGTGGCTGGCCAGTGTTTAGCACTTTTTCATACTGTGACGCAAGGTGATCTGCATGGGGAGAGACAACATATTTTACAGGAGTATCCGTCAGATCGCGTGCATAAGCGCGTTGCAGGGCTTCCCCAAAATAGGTAAAACTATAATTTTCTTTGTTTTTGATATGATGCAGCTGAACAATAAAGCAGTTACCCCACACATCTTCAAGATCTTTAGGGATAATATCCGACACTTGCGGGAATGGCTTATCTCCCCGTTTTTCTTCCCAATAGCTGTGAAGCACGTCGGTAATCCGTCTTATCTTTGCTGAAACCGGACGTTCAGACGTTGTGGATTCGCTCATTCGCTCGTTCCCATTTTAAGCATTTAGTCTCCACCTCGACTATTATACACAAAAACAGGTTGCCATTGCAACGCAAACTCTCTAAAATTTGCGCCCTAGAGAGTAAATGACTGATTTAAATCTACAATTAATGGGATATGACTATTATGACGTTCACCCTTCCTGCACTACCGTTTGCTAAAGATGCGCTTGAGCCGCACATGTCGGCTGAAACTTTCAGCTTTCACTACGATAAACACCATAACGCTTATGTCACCAATTTGAACAAGCTGGTGGAAGGCACCGAATTTGCGAATAAATCGCTTGAAGAAATCATCAAAACCTCTAGCGGTGGCATTTTTAACAATGCTGCGCAAGTTTGGAATCACACCTTCTTCTGGAACTCGCTTTCACCTAATGGTGGCGGCATGCCAACAGGTGAGCTGGCGGATAAAATCCGCGCTGATTTTGGTGGGTTTGATAAATTTAAAGAACAATTCACCGCAGCGGCTACCACACAGTTTGGTAGTGGTTGGGCATGGCTGGTGCTTGAAAACGATACCTTAAGCATCGTTAAAACCGCCAATGCTGAAACACCTCTCACCAAAGGCCAAACCCCACTACTCACCCTTGATGTGTGGGAGCATGCGTATTATTTAGATTTTCAAAATCGTCGCCCTGATTTTATCGCTACCTTCTTAGATAAATTAGCGAACTGGGCATTTGCGGCTGAAAATTTTGCAAAAGCTAAGAACACAAAAGCTGCTTAAGCTTTACTGCTTAGATTGAATATAAAAACGCGGAAGGCACCAATTTGCTTTCCGCGTTTTTTGTGTTTTATACAACACCCCGCGCAGATGGTGGCTTGTTATATTGGGTATTCACCGCATCCTTAGCTGCCGACGCTGCCTCCATTACAGAACTAGTAAAGTACTCTAGAGCACCACTAACTACACTAGCCATTGACTGGCCTGCCTGCACACCATCTTGATTAGCTTCAGGCTCTTGTTGCCCTAACTCTTCTAGTTTTTCTTGGTATGCGCCAATTTCAGCCTCAAAAAACTTACCAACAGATTCTATTGCTTCTTCAATTCCACTAAATTTATTCACATCTGCAGCTAGTCGCTGCTCCACAAACTTTGCCAAACCTTCATCACTCACCTTATCGAAAGGAATTCCGGCCTGCTCGAATGCTTCCAGCATCACAAGCGTGCTTGTTTTTTCACCTTGTGCTTGAAAGCCTATGGCCGTTGCTAATTGATCCGTAAAACCTCTGCCGTCCGCCTGAAGGTGAGAAAATCCATCCTCTAATGTAGGGCGGTTTTGAGGATCTTCATCCGTACCCACACCTCTATATATTCCATCTAAAATACCCATCACCACATCTGGCACACGGTGCCCGCCTTGGGCTACGCGCCTATCTTGCATTGCTGCTCGTGCTTGTGCAGTAAGTTCAAAACTGATTGAGATTTTTTCAACCCCATCTGGAAGTTTTGTAACTACTTCAACATTATTCACTTGGCTTACTGCAACATTATTCAACTGCCCATCCATTGCACAAACTGCTGGATCAAGGCCACGCTCTACCACACCAACCGATGTTCCGGCTAAAAGCTCTCTGCGCCCTTCATGTGTCAAATGCAAATCATCATGAATAACTGCCAGTGTTTTATCGCTTGCAAGACGTGTTCTCGCATCGGCTTCTTTTTGCGCTAACCTTTGCAAGACCTCGCGCATCGCCGCAGTAGCTGCTGCATGTTTAGGCCCATTCTTTCCCCAAATTGGGCCACGATGCCACCAGTGATTTTCAGGATGCATATCTGCATATGAAAGCGGATAGCCCGCCTCACCTTCATGTTCTGCATTCACCTCTTCCATTACTTCAAAAATCACCTCATCACGATTGATGACGACAACCTGATAACCTTTAGCTTTAAGAAAAGCCGAGTAAAGCTTAGTAAATGTAGATTTACCTGAAGCCGGCAATGCGGTAGGTAAAATATAGAGTGGACCTTCTGGATTTAATAAATCGACTGGCATTATGCTTTCTCCCAATAAACATTTTGATGTATCCCTATTAGAAACCCTACCATGTGGATATAACAAAAATATTACAGTTGAGAAAAAATAAGGGCAGAAAACACAACAGCGGCTACTTCGGAAAAGCAGCCTCAATCAGCGCTTTTGTGTATTCGTGCTTAGGGGCTGAGAATATCTGACGATTATCGCCCGCTTCGAGTATCTCACCTTCCTGCATCACAATAATACGGTGACTGATAGCACGCACAGCGCGCAAATCGTGACTGATGAACAAATAGGCTATTTTGTGCTCTTTTTGCAGCTTCTTTAATAGCTCAATAATCTGCGATTGCACAGTAAGATCAAGCGCTGAGGTTGGCTCATCCAGCACCAGCAGCCTTGGTTCAAGCACAATGGCACGCGCAATGGCAATGCGCTGACGCTGGCCGCCGCTAAATTCGTGCGCAAAGCGATGCCTAAACGCAGGGCTTAGCTCCACCTCTTCCAGCGCCTTTATCACCATAGCCTCCCGCTCCTTTTTGTTTTCGCCTACGCCATGCGCCTGCAAGCCTTCGCCAATAATTTGCCCTACCGTCATGCGCGGATTAAGGCTGGCAAAGGGATCTTGAAACACCACTTGCATCTTAGCACGAAGTGGCCGCATGGTTTTGCCATCACATTCATCTATACGGGCATTATCAAAGGTAATTTTGCCGCTTGAGTGCACAAGGCGCAGTGCCGCCATCGCAAGCGTGGTTTTGCCCGAGCCACTTTCGCCCACAACACCTAGCGTTTCGCCTTCTTTGACACTAAAACTAGCTTCTTTCACCGCATGCAACCATTTGGTAGGCTTGCCAAAAAAGTTTTTTTGAAGGGCAAAGGATACCTGCAATTTTTCGGCACTGAGTATCTCTTTTGCCTTGTCATCCAGTTTCACCGGCAAGCCTTTTGGCTCGCTTGCTAGCAAGGTTTTGGTATAGGCATGCTCAGGTGATTTAAACAATTCTTCTACTGTTTTGGTTTCAACAATTTCGCCATTCTTCATCACTGCAACACGATCTGCCACACGGCGTACAATGGTTAAATCGTGAGTAATCAACCAGATTGCCATCCCCGTTTGCTTCTGAATTTTTTTAAGCAGCGTTAATATTTGCTTTTGCACCGTTACATCCAGCGCGGTAGTTGGCTCATCAGCAATTAGAAGCTCAGGCTCGTTCGCCAGTGCCATAGCAATCATCACGCGCTGACGTTGCCCGCCCGAAAGCTCGTGCGGATAGGCAGAGAGCCTCTCTTTAAAATGCGCAAGCCCTACCATTTCCAGTAGCTCCATACAGCGCACGCGTGCATCAGCTATTTTCATTTTCTGATGCACCAATAGCACTTCCGAAATTTGCTTCTCAATGGTATGAAGCGGATTGAGAGATGTCATCGGTTCTTGAAAAATCATCGAAATACGATTACCGCGAATACTACGCATCGCACGCTCAGAAAGAGGAAGCACATCCATCCCATCCAACAAAATATGGCCACTTGGAAACGAAGCATTACCTTGCAATAGCTTCAACACCGATAACGCAGTGACTGATTTTCCCGACCCGCTTTCGCCTACCAATGCAAGGGTTTCACCCTTATTAATTTCAACACTAGCATGCCTCACTGCATGGGTAGTGCTGCTGCCATTTTTGAATGAAACCGACAAAGACTTAATCGAAAGAAGAGACATGTTCACCACTACTATATCAATGTTTTCTTCTATATAAGCATTAAGCCGAGTATGTGTCTATACTCTTGCCACCATGTTAAAAATAGCGCATAATTGTTTGCAGGTGGAATATCAGACTGGTTTTTCTTTAGGTGAATATACAACACTATTTCTGTTGGTTAAAAGGAGTGGTTATGCTTGGGATTGCAAGTGTCGCCCTTTCGGGGTGTAGCCTTGTTTCAATCTCACTTCCATCTTCTCTTTTTGGTATTAGCGATCCAAACCAGCACGCCAGCGAACAGCAAGGAAGCATCAAAACAAGCTCATGGCTTGATCACTTTAAACCCGATAAAGATCCGGCAGCGTTAAACCGAAGGCGGCCAGTATATAATCCATCCGGCGGAACATTTATGGCGCAAACCTCTCCTTCTATGCCAACTTATGCTAGCCCAGCCATGCCACCCCCACCTACAGCGGGCATGCATGGCACTGGCGGATTTGCAGACTTTTACGCACAAATGCCGGGTGGCCCTCCAACGGCAAACCAACCCTCCTTTACCCAAGGCAATCCTTACCGATCAGACAATACGGGCTCTGCCGGAGTTGCATCTAACTTAGCTCCAGATTACAGCGTGCCTTCTTTTGATTACAGCGCTCCTTCTGTGCCTGACGGCCCTTCGGATGCACAAATACAGCAACATTTGCAAACGCTGGGCTGGGGTAAAAACAGCCAAGGAAGCTACAATCCTTTCAAAAAATATAAAGAAGATGCTGTATTTGAACCACTCAGCGCCAGCTACACGCTCATAGTGCCAACCACCTCCAATACAGACAATACAGAAACTACAAAGTTGGCTTTATTTGGTATTGGGGATAGTTTTAGATCACTCACCTCAGTACCTGAAACACCTAGCGACCTTGATAAAACCACCGATAAGCTCAAAGAATTTGAAGTGCTGGAAGAACAACGCGATTCTGCAAACCAACGCAATATCAGACTACGCTCTCCCGATGAGGAAATCCCACCCGTTGAAAACACCGAGACTGAAGCATTTATTGCGCCAGCACCTGAACCCGTTTTAACCAATCAAGAACCGTCGTTTTTAGATCGTATTCAGCAACTCATCACTATCGACGTTGACATAAACAACCCTATTTTTACCGACGACCCACACAGAGTGCGCCAGACAAACACACATACGCAAGATTTTAGCAGCCAAAGCCTTACCCCTCCCTCAAAACAAGAGAGTTTACCTCTGCCAAAAGTAACACCCTACCAAGCACCGGAAGCCGTGCTACTTTCACCATCGCGTTATAAAGCACGGCGTGAGGGAATGTAGGTTCTAGCCCTTGCCTTTAGGTGATAATCCTGCTATTGCTCATGGCGTTTTAATCACCCTTAATAACGTTATCTCCATGCGCGAAAATTTTTACCGTATTGACCGCCTTCCTCCTTATGTATTTGCAGAAGTTAATCGCATCAAGGCAGCAGCGCGTGCGCGCGGTGAAGACGTGATTGACCTTGGCATGGGAAACCCTGATTCAGCGCCGCCCAAGCATGTGACCGATAAGCTGATTGAAACTGTCAAAAACCCTCGGGCGCACGGCTATTCAATGTCTAAGGGCATTCCCGGACTTAGAAAAGCACTGTCGGGCTATTATGAGCGCCGCTTTGGTGTGAGTATTGACCCAGAAAAAGAGGCCATTGTCACACTCGGTTCAAAAGAAGGTTTAACCAGCCTTGCTACCGCAATTACCGGCCCCGGTGATGTGGTGATGGTGCCAAACCCAAGCTATCCCATTCACAGATAT
>CAYGPX010000060.1:0-8339 GCA_964351935.1 uncultured Rickettsiales bacterium
CACCCCCGCCCCCCCCCCGCCACCGACCACGTCCAGATTTAGGCCGTGTACGAGAACCACGTCGATAGGCCGGGTGTGGAAGTGCAGCAATGCATGAAGCTAACCAGTACTAATAGCCTGATTGGTTTTAATTTGCTGTTCTATGTACTACCGTATGTGGAATTAGTCTCGTAATGACACTCGTAAATAATCTGTTAGACCTGTTATCACTTTAAAGACGATTAAGCGAATAAGCCCGTTTGATTAGTCTGGTGACTTTTGCAAGTGTGCCCCACCCGATCCCATCTCGAACTCGGAAGTGAAACCGCTTAGCGCCGATGGTACTCTGTCTTAAGGCATGGGAGAGTAGGTCGTTGCCAGACTTATCAAGCGGGCTTTTTTGTATCTTCTGTTTTATTATATTAAATTTAGATATACTCTAATTAATCGATAGACCATTTAAAGTCGTGTTAAGCACGACCAACTCCCGAATTACTAAGACTAAAATATTGCTGTTTGTCAAATTCGTGCCACTGTGCGTGGTTTGTAATTTTTAGCTTAGCTTCGTGCGTATGTGCTACGGGAGTGAAGTCTTTATTATTTTTATTCCATAATAATAAGGTTTCCTTTGAGTGTCTCATTAGTTTTTTGAAGGCATCTGGGTGCGCAAATCCACTAATGCTTTCTGCTACTTGGACGTAGGGTATAAACTGACCTGTTTCTTCACCTCTTTCATCTGACCAAGTAATTATATTATTTGGCTTTGACGTCACTCCAATAAAATTTAATTGATATCCGCCACTCTGCATTTCTTTAATCGCTTCATCACTTATTGGGGAAGAAAATGATCCCGTGTTTTCAATGATATTGTAGTTACATTTTTTTGCTAAATCTATCATTGCTAAGCTTATAGCCGAAACCTCTCCCCTTACTACAGAAGAGGCATGAGTATAATGCTGAGCTAGTGCAGTACTGTACTCTGGTAGGCTGTTTCTAATGTAATCAAAATCAATAGATACAGCATGATTATGTACCTGCTGATAGAGGTTTTTTGCATTTTTAGCACTATTGCCTAATAGGTTGTGTTTTAATTGTGAATAAATAGTGCTACTGCCAGATGCAAAGGGTCCGCAAATAAATAAACGTTGCTTCTGATTTTTGGAGTTAACAGGTTCTATAAGCTTTCCTTGTGGCATGAAAACATGCTCAAACATTTTTTGGTATAGGGCCTTACGCTCTTCAAAATATGCATCACCTTTAAGATGTGTGAATCGCTCTTTTAGTTCAGCCTGATCGTTCTCAGGTATGCCTTTAAGTGCACGAGCTGTGTTATATTTACGTGCTTCTGTAACGCAGTTATCGATTGCTGCTTTGAGTAAACTTTTAAATTCTGCTTGCGATAAAGCCATAGTATAATCACCGTCTAGTCTTGTCTTCTTGAAAAGGTAGCATATCTCGCCTTATGAGTGGTAAATTAATTCTGGATTGTTATAATTTTGAAATAAACTGAGAATTCTTACAGCAGCAAATGCTTAATAGGTTTTGTTAGTACTTTAAGAGAGAAATTATTTTTCTTAAAACCATCCTAACTTTTTGAATAGCCAGATCTGAAGGCAGACAACAGACAGAAGTAGGGCATTAACAACCCAGAAGGCGTAGTCATTATCAGTACCTGGGATGCCACCAACATTAATGCCGAGTAAACCTGTTAGAAAACCAAGTGGAAGAAAAATTGCTGCAATTACAGAAAGTACATACATGTTTTTGTTAAGTCGGTCGGCAAGCAAGTTTGCTAGCTCATCTTTTACAATTTGTGAGCGCTCTCGGATCGCATCCAAATCCTCAACATAGCGTGTGACGTGGTTGTAAATTTCCTGCAAATGGCGTGTATGGTTCTTGCTTAACCATGATAAATCAGACATTCGAAGTTGTTCAATAGCATCACGCTGTGGTGCCATATAACGGCGAAAAATGATTGCTTGTTTACGAATATGTATAATATCTTCACGCAATTCGTTTTTTGCAGACTCTAGGATCTTTTCTTCAACTTCATCGGTTGCATCATCCAGTGCCGAAAGGGTTGGTTCCATGCGCGCAAAGAGTTGTGTTGCAAGCATCGTGATAAACTCGCCAGTATCTTTTGGCCCTTTTCCATTGCGTAGTTTTTCTTCAATATCCCACACTGCTTTTAGTTTTCTGCGGCGAACACTAATGATGCGGTATTTATCTATCCATAATCGAATAGAAACCATATCTTCAGGGGCGGCATTTTCATTCAAATTTACACCGCGCAATATAAGTAGAACGCCATCATCAATTTGCGTCATACGTGGGCGCGTTTCATCTGCAAGTAATGCTTCAGTAATAAAGGGGTCAAGATAAGAAACTTCTTTCTCCAGCCATTGGCGTGTTTCATCATGGTTTGCATCCATATGAATCCAAGCAAGCTGTTTACTTTTTACCCTCTGAGAAATTTCATCATGCAAGAGAGGCTTACTACCGCCTTTGCCGTCAATACTTAGTGCTAATAAAATATGTTCAGCCATGCTGTTACCTTGAGAAAGTTAAGTACTTCAAGTTAAAGGCAATCGGCTAGGATGTCTATATTGTTTTAAGTAGCGCTGAAAGCCCGGCTTTATAAGTGGGGTATTTTAGTGAGATGCCAAGGTCATCTTTTATTTTATCATTTCTTACACGGCGATTGGTTTTATAAAAACTTTGTGCCATTTCAGAAAGCGATGCCTCTTCAATCGTTTGTAGTATAGGAGGCTCTTGCCCTAGCAATGCTGCGGCGTATGCAACCACCTCGGCTTGCTCTGCAGGCATATCATCTGCACAGTTATAAATTGAATTTGGATTTGGGCTAGCAATAGATGCTTCTAGAATTTGTACGATATCTTCAGCGTGTATGCGTGAGAAGAATTGTCCTGGCTGATTTATTCTGCGGGCTTTTCCTAATTTTACATCTTCTAATGTGTTACGGTTTTTTCCATAGATGCCAGCTAAGCGAAAGATATGCACCGGAAGGTTGGTTTCAAGCCAAGCCTTTTCGCTTGCAATGCGCCGCTCGGTTCGTTCGTTAAAGGCGCATGGTAGCATTGTTTCATCTACCCATGCACCTTGCCTATCACCATAGACGCCTGTAGTGGAAAGGTAGCCAATCCACTTCAGGTCATGTGCCATTCTTATGTCTTGTAAATGCTCTTGGAGGACAGAGTCACCGTTTTCATTAGGAGGAATAGAGTGTAGGATATGGGTAACATTTGTAAGTTCTTCTGGGTGCGGAAGTGGCATATCATTATCGAATAAGTGCACGATAATACCATGCGGGCGGAACGTATCAATCTTTTCAGCGCTGCGGCTTGTGCCGCTTACACGCCAACCTTTTTCAAGCAGCGAATAAGCAAGTTGCTCGGCGACATAGCCAAGTCCAAAACAAAAAAGATGTGGTTGCATAACTTGTTTGTCCCCGCAAAATTTTTTAAATTTTGCATGAGACACCGCTTGCGCGGGCTCATGGCTAATTCTAGCTGCGCACCAATGCGTGATAAGCTTCTTTTAACTTCCTAGTAACAACGCCCGGAACAAAATGATGTTCAGCTACTTGACCAACGGGTGTAATTTCAGCCGCAGAGCCAGTTAAGAACGCCTCTTGTGCATTTGCAAGTTCGTTAGGTTTTATACGACGCTCAACCACTTTAATGCCTAAGTCTTTAGCAAGGCCAATCACGGTTTGACGAGTGATGCCATTTAAGAAACGATCCGCAATAGGAGTGTGGAGTTCGCCATTAACCACCATAAAGAAATTTGCACCGGTTGCTTCGGCTACGTAGCCTTCATAATCCATCATGAGTGCATCGTTAAAGCCATCGCGCTCTGCTTTATGTTTGCTTATGGTGCAAATCATATAAAGACCTGCTGCTTTTGCAGCAACGGGCGCAGTAGCAGGATCAGGGCGCTTATAGATTGCCCAATCAAGCTTAATGCCTTTGGTATGTAAATCTTCCGCGTAGTATGGTGGCCAAGGCCATGTAGCAATTGCCATATGTATAGAGTTATTTTGTGCTGAAATAGCCATTTTTTCGCTGCCACGCCATGCAAAAGCACGCATGTAGCCATCAACGATATTTTGTTTTTTGACGATAGCATGCTTTGCTTCTTCTAGTTGCTCGGTAGTATATGGTAAGTCAAACCCTAGAATTTCAGCGGACTTATGAAGACGTTCAGTGTGCGTACGGCTTTTGAAGATTTTGCCGTTATAAACGCGCTCCCCTTCAAATACGCTAGAGGCATAATGCAGGCCATGGTTTAGCACGTGCACTTTAGCATCAGGCCATGAAACCATTTCGCCATTATACCAGATATAGCCTTCGCGTTTATCAAAAGGGACGATGTCCATTCGCTAATTCCTCTAAAATATTTGATACGTATAACTGCGAGGAAGTCTTTTTAAGTTTCCTTACAGCTAACCATGCGTTATAAAACGAGTAGGGTAAAAAATCAAACGAAATCGAGGCTTTTTCAGATTCTCATGCTTGGCAATGTCACTCATATTTTGGTTGTGGATGATGATAGGCGCATACGATCGTTGCTTCAGCAATATTTGGTGGAGCAAGGTTTTTTTGTCTCAGCTGCTGCTGATGCAAAAGAGGCAAGAGAAAAGCTTTCGTCATTCATTTTTGATTTGCTCATCGTGGATGTGATGATGCCAGATGAAACAGGGGTAGAGTTTACTGCATCTTTACAAGGAAAGGTGAGTGCGCCTGTGTTGATGCTTACAGCGATGGGCGAGGTAGAGCATCGGATTGCAGGGCTTGAAAGTGGCGCGGATGACTATTTGGCAAAGCCATTTGATCCGCAAGAGCTATTATTGCGCGTAAAGAAGTTAATTGCCAGAACGCGTAAAATTCCTGAAATTCAGAAAAAAATTTCTTTTGGTCATTTTTCTTTTAATGAAGAAAAGCAAAGATTACTGCATTTGGATAAACCAATTGAACTGACATCTCAAGAAGTGATGGTGCTTTCGAGTTTGATTAAAAAGTCAGGCGTCACTATTTCACGTGACGATTTAGCTGCTGCGTGCGGTGGCATCAATAGCCGTAGTGTTGATGTGATTGTGACGCGGTTGAGAAATAAGATAGAGGAAAATCCCAAAAAACCTGTATTTCTAAAAACTGTGTGGGGCAAAGGCTATGTATTCTATAATTAAACGTCTGCTTCCATCCTCTCTCTTTGGTCGGTTCTTGCTCATTACGCTTGTGCCAGTTGTTTTGGTTCAGTTAATTGCTGCCTATGTATTTTATGAGCGCCACTGGAGTAGCGTGTCGCGCCACATGGCTGCGGCACTTGTGGGAGATATAGCAATGTTGACAGAAAGCATTGAGGCTGTGGATCAAGCGCAGCGCGAGCAGCTAATTTCGATTGCTAGTAGCACATTATACTTGAATGCATCGCTCAACGAAGGGGAAAAGCTAGAGAATTATAACATGTTTGACGGGCAATCATTTCATGAATTGGATGAGCATTTTGAATTACTAAAAGACTTTCATTATCGCGCTTTTTACACGCACGAGCAGAATCTCATTATTTTTGTGCAAACATCCAATGGTGTGTTAGAAATTCACTCTCCAATCAAACGTATTAGTAACCCTACTACTTATATTTTTATCTTATGGATGAGTGGTTCGGCGGCATTATTGGCGGTGGTTTCTATTTTCTTTATGCGCAATCAAATACGATCGATTGCTAAGTTGGCAAAGGCTGCAGATCGTTTTGGTAAGGGTTTGGAAGTAACTGATTTTAAGCCAACCGGTGCGTTGGAGGTGAGGCAGGCATCCAAAGCGTTTATTGAGATGAAAGACCGTATTCAGCGACAAGTCAGTCAGCGTACAGAGATGTTGGCAGGCATTTCACACGATTTGAAAACTCCTATTACACGCATCAAGCTACAATTAGCGATGATGAAGCAAACAGCAGATATCAAAGAGCTGCAAGAAGATTTAAAGCAAATGGAACATATGGTGCAGGAATATCTCGATTTTGCAAAGGGACATGAAAATACATCGACCCAGCAGGTGAATTTAGCTGAATTACTGCGCAGTATTTCAGCGGGTTACCGTAATTACCATGGCAATATCGAAGTAAAAGTGCAAACAGGTTTAATATTACCTCTTAACGAGCAATCGATGCGTAGAGCATTTACAAACATTATAGATAATGCTTTGCGTTATGGTAAAACGGTGCAGGTGGAGTGCGCGCAATTGGGTGATGCAATTCGGATTGTGTTTGATGACGATGGTCCCGGCATACCAGAGGCAAAAAGAGCCTTGGCACTGAAGCCCTTCTCTCGGCTTGAAGATTCTAGAAATGTGGATAAAGGCGGTGCGGGCTTAGGGCTGGCTATTACCAAAGACGTAATCACTCGCCATGGTGGAGCGCTCACGCTAGATGAAAGCCCCCTTGGAGGTTTGAGAGTTTTAGTGACCTTGCCTATATAGTAAGCATAACAACCTAAGCAGAACTAACTCAATTAAGCTGCTTGTTGTAGAATAGATTGTTGCAACTTTTCCATCGCGCGTGCTTCAATTTGGCGAATACGCTCGCGTGATACACCAAAACGCTGGCTAAGATCTTCAAGCGTTTCTGGATTGTCGAGCAATCTACGTGCTTGTAGGATGGCTTGCTCTCGTTCATTCAAGGTGCTCATAGCCGCCATCAGCATTTGGTGGCGATGTTTAGCCTCATCGGATTCTACCAACATAATTTCTTGATTTGCAGAGTCTTCTTCTACAAAATCCTGCATCTCGGCTCCGTTTCCTTCGTCATAACCTAGAAGTGGTGTATTAAGCGAAGTGTCGCCTTGCATCATGCGCGAGTCCATATCTCTGACTTCTTGCTCTGAAACGTCTAGCTCGTTAGCGATATATTTGATTTCTTCTGGAGCTAAGCTGCTGCTATCTACTTTTGTTAGGTTGCTTTTGAGGCGTTTTAAGTTAAAAAATAGCTTCTTTTGCGCAGCAGTAGTGCCAATTTTTACCAAAGACCAAGAGCGAAGTACATATTCTTGAATTGAGGCTTTTATCCACCACATAGCATACGTGGATAGGCGAAACCCCTTGGTGTGATCAAATTTCTTTACTGCCTGCATTAGGCCGATATTGCCTTCTGAGATAAGTTCTAATGTTGGCAATCCATAATGACGATAGGACATGGCAATTTTGGCGACCAAGCGTAAATGGCTGGTGACAAGCCTGTGAGCTGCAGTAACATCGCCCTGTTCTGCCCAATCTTTGGCTAGTTTATATTCTTCATCCGGAGTCAAGTAAGGGAATTTATTTATCTCATCTAAATAGCGGCTGAGGCTGCCTTCAGAGGATAATACCGGTAACGCTACAGTTGACATTTTTTCTTCTACCTCTTCAGATTGCACTAGGTCGCTCACTTCAAGGTCAGCGAGATCGGCGTCGTCTATATTAAAGTTTTCTGAAACAGTCATATTGAAAAATCTACTCAAGGATTTAAGATTGCAATCTATCCATACTCCTCTTAATCCCCATGTACAATAGTATAGTAATTTTGCATAAAAATTGCAAGTATTAGCGGTGCATTTTTATACGAGGCTTAATGAGGATTGTGAGTGATTAAAGGCGCTCAGCTAGCTTTCTGGCGGCAGTGGTTGCCAGTAAATCGGCGTGTTCGTTGCCTGGGTGACCGCTGTGACCCTTAACCCAAAGCCACTCGATGTCATGTTTTTTGATGATAGCATCGAGACGTTCCCATAAATCTTGATTTTTTACAGGCTTTTTTGCAGCAGTTTTCCAGCCCTTTGCTTTCCAGCCTTCCAGCCATTTCGTTACACCATCTTTGAGGTATACACTGTCGGTGTGAAGCGAGACAATAGAGGGTTTTTTTAGTGCTTCAAGTGCGGCAATTGCCGCCATAATTTCCATACGATTGTTAGTAGTATCTTCCTCGCTACCTGAAAGCTCTTTTTTATGTGTGCCTGCTTGCAATAGTGCGCCCCAACCGCCAATTCCTGGATTTCCAAGGCATGCACCATCGGTATAAATGGTAATTCGAGGTTTGCTCATACACCATATTCCTTATAAGACTTAACCCCGTGATGAAAGCGAAGCTTATGCAGGTATTCTAAAGGATCTTTGGTTGTAACAATTGCCCCTTTAACGGGATTGCACCAATCATGAGTGCGAGTTAGTAAAAAGCGCATGGCTGCACCGCTGGCGAGCGCTGGCAGTGCTTTCCACTCTTCTTGTGTGATGGGGCGGATTTGGTTATAAGATGAAAGCAAAAGACGTGCTTTAGTGCTGTCTCATATAACCATCTGACTCTTGAGACGCAGT
>CAYGPX010000061.1:0-8260 GCA_964351935.1 uncultured Rickettsiales bacterium
GCAGACTGCGTTACAATCAATTATATCGATTGTATGCACTTCATCAAATAGCTTTTTCTTAGCATAGGCGCAGAAAATGTTGGTTACGCCCGGGTCAAAACCACAGCCTAAAATTGCTTTAATGCCTTTTTTCTCAAAGCGCTCCTGATACGCCCATTGCCAGCTATATTCAAACTTTGCCACGTCTTTTGGTTCGTAATTTGCGGTATCCATATAGTCAACGCCCGCTTCAAGACATGCATCCATAATAGGAAGATCTTGGTAGGGCAAGGCCATGTTTATCACTAAGTCTGGCTTGAATGCTTTAATAAGAGAGACAGTTTCTGATACATTATCAGCATCGAGTGCAGAAATTGAGATTTCAGAAGCGCATGCTTTTTGCACTACTTCACATTTTGAAACTGTTCTGCTGGCAAGGTGAATGCGTGTAAATACATCGCGATTCATCGCACATTTTTTTGCTACGACCGAACCTGCTGCACCTGCACCGATAATTAAAACTGCTGTCACTGTTATCTCCATTAAATCAGGGTAGAAAAACGAAGGCAGAACATAGCAATTTACTATAAAAAATTCAAGAAAATACCAATCAATTCCTAGCGCTTACTGTTGAGCGTGTAGCCACACATCTGCCATAGTAATCGTGCGCCTACTATCGCATCGATTGAATCAGCCTCGCCGCCCACTTCCACCAGATCAAAACCAATAATGTTGCAATGCTTGGATGCCAGTTTAATAAGGTAAATTGCTTCTTCAAATGCAAGGCCACTCGGCACTGGCGTGCCTGTGCCTGGGCACAGGTGCGGCGCTAGGCCATCTATATCGAAAGAGATATAAATTGTTTTAGGTAATTTGCTGATGATTTCTTCACACTGAGTATGCCAGTTCTTTCCTGCAAATTTGGCTTCTTTCATGGCTTGGTCATAAAAGGTAATAAACCTTTCAGGGTTGCTGCGGGTGAACTGTACTTCTTCATAGCAGTAGTCGCGGATGCCCACTTGTACAAAATGTGTGATTTCTTTTAATTTTGAAGCGTTATGCATGATGGAGGCGTGAGACTGCTCAAAGCCCATGAAAGATTGGCGATAGTCGTGATGTGCATCAAGATGTAAAATGCCAAATTCACCGTGATACTCAGCCAATGCTTGCATCAAACCAAGGGGCGTGCTGTGATCGCCGCCCACTACACCCACTGTTTTGCCTGCTTTTAAGTGAGAAAGGCTTTCAGATTTTAGCCATGCAGTAAGTTTTTCTGAAGCTTCGTTGACTTCTTGCTGAGCCATTAGAAGCTTTGGTGTTAGTTCTTTACCACTTTCAAGTTGAGAGATGATGTCTTCCACTTTTTTACGGGTGAGCTTATTGCTACTTAGCAGCCATTGCTGCTGCTCAGGCATGAAGATGCCACTTCGCCACAGCTTAGGGAAATCAGCGTGGTAGAGATCTAGTTGTGGAGAAGATTTATAAATGCTTTCAGGGCCTTTGTGCGTGCCTGCCATATAGCTGGTGGTGGCATCCCATGGCACAGGGAGTAGTATTATTTCGGCATCATTTGCACTGCATGAAAGCCCAAAAATTCCGCTATTAGTAGTGCCAACGCCGCAAGGGCTTTGATTAGTATCGTTGCTCATAAAAAAACTCCCCTACATCTGGTGACGCAGGGGAGAATAAAGCTTTATTAAACCAGTGTCGACGACTTATTTTAAGCGGCTAAGTGCTCTTTCGCGCTGCTCTAAGTGTTGTTTTTCAGGTAGTGGAACAAGCCCTTTGTAAACAAGGTAGCCATCTTGACCGCTTGCTCGCTCGCTAAGTAGCTCTTCTACGAAGGCTTTAATGCCCGGGGTAATGCCTACATGCTCACCTTTTACATAGATATAAAGTGGACGTGAAATTGCATAGGTCCCATCAGCAATGGTTTCAAAAGTAGGTTCGATATTGTTGATTAGAGAACCTTGTACAAGCTCGCCATTTTGCTCAAGAAAGCTAAAGCCAAAAATGCCAAAGGCATTATGGTTTGCATTGAGTTTTTGAACAATTAGATTGTCATTTTCACCCGCCTCAATGAAAATTCCGTCTTCACGCAACAGGTGGCAATTATTGTGACGCTCTTTATCATCAGGATATGTAGCTTTAAACTCAGCAAAAGCATCACAACCAGCTTCCATCACAATTTCTACAAAAGCATCGCGTGTGCCGGAGGTTGGTGGAGGGCCATAAACTTCAATTGCTGTGTTTGGAAGTGAGCTATCAATTTCACTCCAATTTTTGTAAGGATTTTCTACAAGCTTTCCGTTTACGGGTACTTTGCGCGCTAGAGCCAAAAAGATATTTTTGGTAGAAAGAGTAGCAGGCTCAGTATAGACTGAGTTAGCCAACACAATACCATCTGATCCAAGTTTAATTTCAACAATATTTGTAATGCCATTTTTATTGCAAAGCTCTACTTCACTTGCTTTGATTGCACGAGAAGCATTAGCAATATCAGGTGAGCCTTCTGCTACGCTTGAGCAGAACAATTTAAAGCCTCCGCCAGTACCTGTTGATTCAATAATTGGGGTGCTAAAAGATTCATTCCTTTTTCCAAATTCTTCAGCTGCAGTGGTGATGAAGGGATAAACCGTAGAAGAGCCAACAGCACGAATTTGATCGTTCGCAATAGCTGCATGTGAGGCACTAAGGTAGAGTGCTGCAATGGCGGTGGAAAGAATTGTTTTTTTCAACATCATTATGAACCCTATTGTGATAATATGATAACTGTCTTATTATTAATTACTGTTAGCTATAGTGTTTAGCTTTGAATTAGTCAAATATTTATTTTTCTATAATAATGGAAATGTGTAATTATGAAAGCATCTAAAGTATTAAAAATGTTAAGTGCGTTAGCACAAGAAAATAGACTGGCAGTTTTTAGGCTGTTGATACAGGAAGGCCCTCAAGGCTTACCAGCTGGTACAATTGCAGATATTTTGCAAATACAACCTGCAACATTGTCGTTCCATCTATCGCAGCTGAGTAATGCAGGGCTGATTGAATCTGAAAAAGAGGGGCGGGTGGTGCGCTATGCTGCAAAATATAAATCAGTTAAAAAAATGATGAGTTATTTAAATGATAATTCTTATAAGAAGCGTGAAAAATCGGTGATGCGTGAGTCATTGGATGAGATAAATGCTGAAGAAGATAAATAAAACGGAGTGGTTATGCGTAAAGGGCAGCAAGGTGTATCGCTAACAGAGCTAGCGGTGGTAGTGGCTGTTATTGGCTTGTTACTTGCAAGCATTGTAGGAGGAGTAAATTTACTCTCTGCTGCAAAAGTTAAGAAGCTGCTGGTGGAAATTGAAAATACAAAAACATCTATTGATGAGTTTTATACGAAATATGGTTATCTTCCGGGCGATTTTCATAATGCAATCAGCATTATAGGTGCTGCTCATAATGGTGATGGTGACACGGTTGTTGAGGGAAGTACGGACACCGCTGGTACACCACAGGAAGATTTAGTTGCTTGGGAACATCTTGCATTAGCAGAGTTGATACGTGGATCATATACCGGTGAGGATGCGACGACAGCAAGATATGAAATTGGGACTAATGCTTATACTTCTGAGGCATTTTCTACTGCGGCTTATAGCTTTAAACGTGCTGATACAAGCTATTATAATACCTACGGAACCGTGCTAAAGCTGGGTACGGTAATTGATAATACGGCAGGGAAACGAGGTTTGCCTTACGGTGGTGTGGTTACTGCGCGAGATGCTTATGCTGTTGATTCAAAAGTTGATGATGGCAAGGCATCTAAAGGGCATTTTTACACGGTGCGAAGACACCCAGAGATTGGCGAAGTGCTAGGCGACATTTCTACATGCGTGACAGATACATATAGTGCTGCATCTGCGGATTATCAGTTGGATGATAACACAAAAGAGTGCCATCTGGTTTATTGGTATAAAAAGGATTAGTAAATCATGTCTGACATGAACAGTTTTATTAGGCTTGAGGAGAAGTATTGTGCTCACAATTATGCGCCGCTGCCAGTGGTGCTTGTGCGTGGGAATGGTGTTTGGCTTTTTGACGATGCGGGCAATAAATACCTCGATATGATGAGTGCTTATTCTGCGGTAAGTCATGGCCATGGACACCCACGCTTGTTGGCTGCCCTAAAACATCAGGCAGAAACACTCTGTATTGCATCACGCGCTTATTATACCGATAAACTCTCCCCGTTTTTAGAAAAACTATGCCAGTTTTCAGGTATGGATATGGCACTGCCAATGAACACTGGTGCAGAAGCAGTGGAGACTGCAATCAAAGCCGCAAGATTATGGGGCTATCGCAGTAAAAACATCCCTGAAAATAAGGCTGAAATTATTGTTGCTAGCGGTAATTTTCATGGGCGTACTACTACCATTGTGAGTTTCTCATCCGATGCGGAATATAAAAAAGGTTTTGGCCCTTTTACGCCAGGATTTAAGGAAGTTCCCTTTGGTGATACAGAAGCACTTGAAAATGCAATTACAGCGAATACATGTGCATTTTTGGTTGAGCCAATGCAAGGCGAGGCGGGGATTGTTCTTCCGCCCAAAGGTTGGCTAAGAAAAGTGCAGCAAATATGCAAAAAGCATAATGTATTGCTGATATTAGATGAAATTCAGTGTGGATTGGGAAGAACGGGAAAAGCATTTGCCTTTCAACATGAAATAGATTTGCCGGATGGTCTAATTTTAGGAAAGGCACTTGGCGGCGGGATGATTCCCGTTTCATGCTTTTTGGCTAAAAAAGAAGTGATGGAGTGTTTTGCACCGGGCAGTCACGGCTCTACCTTTGGTGGAAGTCCGCTTGCAGCAGCAGTAGGGCTTGAAGCCCTCCATGTTTTAGAGGAAGAAAACTTAATAGAAAATAGCGCTAAACTTGGAAAGTGGCTGTTGGATGAGCTAAAAAAAATCAAAGCGCCATGCATAAAAGAAGTGCGAGGCAGTGGGCTTTGGGTTGGGCTTGAAATTAACCCTGAAGTGATTTCGGCACGCGAAGTGTGCTTAAGGTTAATGAAGCAGGGTATTCTATCAAAAGAAACGCATCACACCGTTGTACGCTTTGCGCCGCCACTCATTATTACCAAGCATCAATTAGCAGAAGCGTTAGAAAAAATTCGTCATGTTTTGCTGGCTGTTTAGCTAATAATTTATTGATTTCCTTGCATTAGTGGCATGGTATGCGTTACCATTAGCTATGAGCGAATTAAAAAGAGGTCTTTTTAATGAAAAAGCTAGGAATCATCGGCTATGCATCAGGCGCTGGAGCAAGTGATGATCGCTGTAAACTAGCCGCCTCGTTTTTGAAAGAAGCACATATTGAGCATACACTTACAGACCTTGGCTTAGAGGCAAAATGGTTGCCTTTGTTTGAACTGCCAGACTCTCATCCCACAACCCCTGCACAAAAACTTGAACATACACGTCGCTATTGCCAAGCGATTGCAGAACAAAATGCAGCGTTGATTGAAGAGGAAGCTTTGCCGCTTGTGTTTGGTGGCGATCACTCGATGGCAATGGGTACGTGGAGCGGAATTTCAACCGCACTGGATGCGCAAGAAGAGCTGGGGCTGATTTGGATTGATGCGCATTTGGATGCGCATACGCCTACTACCACTACAACAGGAAATTATCATGGTATGCCACTGGCAGCACTGCTTGGTTATGGCGAGCCTGTACTTACACATATTTTGAGTGATAGCCCCAAGTTAAACCCTAAACATTTAGTGATGATAGGCATTAGAAGTTATGAAGAAGGTGAGCATGCGTTGCTAACCTCGCTTGGTGTTAAAATTTTTTACATGGATGAGGTAACGCGTCGTGGTTTTGCCACGGTGTTTGAAGAGGCATTGGCGATTGTAGCTACCGCAAAAAAAGGTTTTGGCATCACGTTTGATATCGATGCGTTTGATCCTTCGGTAGCACCCGGCACCGGCACAAAAGAAAAAGACGGTTTACCGCGCGATGAAGTGCTGCGCGCCATGCAAGGCATTGGCCGCAATCCATCACTCAAAGGTTTGGAAATTACCGAATTTAACCCTATTTTGGATAAAGATGGGCGGACATTTTTGTTGATTAAACAAATGCTGCAAAGCTTTTTTGCAAAAGAAGCTTAGCGTTTAGAGCATTACTTGCTCAACACTTTCTACTTCAGGCACATAGTGCTTTAGCATGTTTTCGATGCCATTCTTCAGCGTTACAGTAGAACTTGGGCAGCCAGAGCACGAGCCGTGAAGTTCAAGCTTTACCACGCCGCTTTCAAAACTATGGAAAATAATATCGCCGCCATCTTGTGCTACGGCAGGGCGAACACGTGTTTCAATCAGTTCTTTAATCTGCTTGGTTAGCTCGTCATCATTTTCATTGATTGCATTTGCTTTTGGCATTTCAGAAAGCGGTGCATCATCATGATAGATCGGCTTGCCGCTAACGTAGTGTTCCATAATGGTGGTGAGCACTTCGGTTTTTATTGCGTGCCAATCGGTGCTGTCGTCTTTTGTGACTGAAATAAAATCAGAACCAAAAAACACGGCTTTTACATGTTCGATGCTAAAAATAGCTTCAGCCAAAGGGGAAACCTTCGCTTCGTCTTTGGTATTAAACTGAGCTGTGCCATTTCCCAAAACATCTGTGCCGGGAATAAATTTTAAGGTTGATGGATTAGGGGTATCTTCTGTTTGAATAAACATATGGCTGCTCCGTAAATTCTTACATTCATTACTTAATTTCAAGCGCACTTATAACGCAGAGATGTTTAAATGTCTAGAGTTGTTGACTAATTCACTAAGGTATTTATTGCACTAGCTGCGAGCAGCACGTTTTTCACGTACGCTTTCGGATTTTAACTGACCGCATGCGGCCAAAATATCTTCTCCTCGAGGTGTTCTAACCGGAGAAGCATAGCCTGCATCCATCACAATTTTAGAAAAAGCAGCAATGCGGCGATTGCTTGAGCAGGTGAAATCGCTACCCGGCCATGAATTGAATGGTATCAGGTTTACTTTGGCAGGAATGCCCTCTAGCAATTTTACTAATGCATGCGCATCTTCGTCTGAATCGTTCACGCCATTAAGCATGACATATTCAAATGTGATGCGACGGGCATTGCTTAGTGTTGGATAGTTTCTACAAGCTTCCATCAGCTGTGCAATGTTATATTTCTTATTGATAGGTACAAGCACATCGCGCAGCTCGTCGTTCACTGCGTGAAGAGAGATTGCAAGGTTTACACCAAGCTCGGCACCGCAACGCTCAATGAGTGGAACTATACCAGAGGTGGAAAGCGTGATGCGACGCTTTGAAAGCGAAAGCCCTTCGCCATCCATAATAATGAGGAGTGCTTTAGCAACCGCGTCATAGTTAAGCAAAGGTTCACCCATACCCATCATTACGATGTTGGTAACTTTGCGAGCGGCACGGCTAGAAGGCCAATCTCCCAGAGCATCGCGCGCGAGCATAAATTGAGTGATAATATCTTCAGCGGCAAGGTTTCTCACCATTTTTTGTGTGCCTGTGTGGCAGAATTTACAGGTGAGGGTGCAACCTACTTGCGATGAAACGCACAGAGTGCCGCGGTCTTCTTCAGGTATGAATACCGTTTCTACTTCTTGACCGTCAGGAAACTTTACCAGCCATTTACGCGTGCCATCAATAGAGAGGTAGTCCTTGCTGATATGTGGGCGGTTTATATGATATTTTTCATTAAGAGATTGTTTTAAGCCTTTGGGAAGGTTAATCATTTCGTCAAAAGACTTTGCGCCGCGCTGATACATCCAGTTCCAAAGCTGTGTTGCTCTGAATGGTTTTTCTCCAAGCTCGGTGACGACATCGGCAAGCTCTTTGCGTGTGAGGCCAATAAGCGAGCGGAGCGGGGCTGGTGTTAAATTTTGGTCTTGCATGTTGCAGATTTCCTTGTATTTCGCTGGCAACATAGCAGAAAGACGTAAATTTGGGTAGAAAAAAACTTCTGAACCTCTACAATGCCTATTCTAAACAAAGAGGTAAGAAATTGTGGGATCTGTTGAGCGCCGTAAACTAATGCTTATTCTTGTGTTGCCGCTTTTGGTTGTGCTGGCAGTTTCTATGCTGCTGAAGCTGAAAGAGTGGCGTTATTGGGAGTTAGTGCCTGAAAATCTATCGGCAGAAATTGAGAAAATGGTAAGGCCTGATGCAAAACCTACGGTGGCGGGAAGCTATTTGGCGGGTTATGTGGCGCAGCGCCGCGATGATATTACAAA
>CAYGPX010000062.1:0-8251 GCA_964351935.1 uncultured Rickettsiales bacterium
GTCATAGGTATGGCTGGTTGCTCGGCAGAAAACGTATCCTCTTGCTTATAATGTGCATCAAGATATTTGCTGATATGCGTTTTAGTGCCTTTATAATGCCTTATGCCTGCGCTCAAGTAGCGCGCTTGTTCTGCGGCTTTAAATAGTGCAGAGGCGGCATCAGATTCTGGCATCTGCTGCTTATGTTGTTTGGCATCGTGATGCGTTAGGTAAAAAGCGCTACTATCGGCTTCTCCTTTTAGTACGCTGCTGTTTTTTTTATTTAGCGCAGAAAGGTGTAATTCAGTTTTTTTATTGCCTATGTGCAACCCATGCTGGTTGCTTCTACCATAAGTGACGCTTAGCTGGGGGGAGTGAGCCAACGCACGTAGCGCACTTGCAATGGCATCTTCTGCTTTTTCCTGTGGCCGTTGTTGTTCTTTTGGCATAACTAAAGCCCTGAAACTGCACCTAGACGGATATATTCTGGTAGTGCTACATCAAAGCAGCGCTGATAATACTCAGCCACAATACCGCGCTCGCTCTCTTCACATTTATTGAGGAAGGTGACGCGGAAAGCCATTTCTCTATCGCCAAAAATTTCCCAATTTTCTGCCCATGTAATGACAGTGCGTGGAGACATCACCGTTGAGACATCACCTGCAATAAAGCCAGTACGTGTAAGGCTTGCGATGGCAACCATGGCTTCAATATCTTTTTTCTTACTCTTTAAAGAAGCGACTTTGGAAAGTACAATCTCCACTTCCTCTTTTTCAGGTAAGTAGTTGAGTGTCGATAAAATATTCCAGCGATCCATCTGCCCTTGATTAATCACATTTGTACCGTGATAAAGACCGGTAGCATCACCAAGACCCACCGTATTTGCTGTGGCAAATAATCTAAACTGCGGGTGTGGATCGATTACCTTGTTTTGGTCAAGCAGAGTGAAGCGACCTCCGGCTTCTAGCAGGCGTTGAAGCACAAACATTACATCAGGGCGAGCGGCGTCATATTCATCAAGCACCAGTGCGATGGGGCGTTCTAAACTCCATGGCAAAACGCCGGGCTTAAATTCGGTGATTTGTTTACCATCTTTGATAACGATAGCATCTTTACCTATCAAATCGACGCGGCTGATATTGCCGTCAAAGTTTACACGCAGGCACGGCCAGTTGAGGCGTGCGGCTACTTGTTCAATATGGGTGGATTTTCCTGTACCATGATAGCCTTGCACCATGACGGTGCGATTATATTGAAAACCTGCAAGAATGGCGCGGGTTGTTTCTTCGTCGAAACGATAGGTTGCATCAATCTCAGGCACATATTCTGTACGCTCAGAGAATGCATTAATTTTCATATCTTTTTTGAGACCAAAGAGGTCTTTCGCAGAAAGTTCTGTGTCCAGTGCTTCCGGCATATGGATAAGGTGTTCAGTCATCGTGCAGCATATATGTTGAGTGTTAAACGAACCATTCCGACGTTCTTAACACATGATAAGCTGCGACAACAGTCTTAAATCTGTCCTCGGTGGCTTTTCCACCAATATCGGGGTGGAACTGTTTGGCAAGCTCTTTGTAGCGTCGTTTAATCTCGTCGCGGGTAGCTCTGCTATCGAGAGAAAATACGAGTAATGCTTCTTGCTCAGCTTTAGGAAGTCGAGGTGTGGAAGGTTTTTCATCCTGTATTTGATAGCGCAAATCGCCAAACGTATCAAAAATAGCTTTGAGCACGTCTTCTTCATCTACATGACGCGTCCGCCCATTAGTGCCCATACGCCAAGTTGGGCGATGGCCTGTAATGCTTTCTTCACGGAATAGTGAGCCTTCTTCATCGCTCATGCCGTTAAAATAATTCCACGATTTATTGTAATGACGTACATGCTCTAAACAAAAATGCTGGCGAATATTAAGTTCTTTCGGAGATTTTGGTGCAGGATACACGCCTTCTTGCGAGCAGCCTTCCCATTCACAGCAACGTGTCTTTGTGTGGGTTTCTGGTTTGTAATAGGTGCGGCGCTTTGTTTTTGTCATGCTTAAATTGTGCCTGATTTGGCTAAATTTTTCAAGAAAAAGCGGTAGGGCTAAACATTCCAGCTATGATTAAGTGGGCCATTTCCTTTGCCAAAACCCGGCGCATGGGTGATAGCACCTGCTACATAATCACCCGCCAGACGCACGGCCTCTTCGAGAGTGTGTTCTTGCGCGATGAACGTTGCAATGGCTGAGGCAAGTGTACATCCTGTACCATGTGTATGTTTAGTTCCGATGCGTGGATGCTCATATATCACCATTGGTTTATCGCTACAAATAAGCATATCATCTATGGTTTGATGTCTGCCATGGCCACCTTTTATAAGCACTGCCTTGGCGCCCATTTTTAGTATTCTTTCACCTGCGTTTTGCATATCATCGCGGTTGCGTATGTTCATTTCAGCAAGAAGCTCAGCTTCAGGGATGTTGGGTGTTACAAGTGCAGCTTGGGGTATAAGTAGTTCTATAAGACTTTCAATGGCATCTTCTTTTAAAAGCACTGAGCCAGAGGTGGATACCATCACCGGATCAATAATATAAGGAATGTGCGGATAGAGTTTTAGCATATCAGCCACAGAGGCAATGATAGCATGGTTAAATAACATACCGGTTTTGATGACATCGGCACCAATATCGCTTAGCACCAAATCGATTTGCAGTGAAACAAATGCAGGGTCGCATGCCACAATCTCAAAGACACCTTGCGTGTTTTGCGCCGTAAGTGCAGTGATGGCGCTCATGCCATATCCACCAAGCGCTGTAATGGTTTTTAAATCTGCTTGAATGCCTGCGCCACCACTAGAATCTGAACCTGCAATGGTAAGAATGCGTTTCATATAAAACTCAATTGATCAGCCTTTATGAGTGTGCTAGTGCGCAAAAGCTTTAGGCAACTTCGCTCACAGCGGCAACAATATCAGAAACAACCTGATTCACTTTTGTTTCATCTTCGCCTTCTGCCATCACGCGGATGAGAGGCTCAGTACCTGACTTGCGAATAAAAACCCTACCAGAGCCTGAAAGAGAAACTTCACCCGCTGTGATTGCGGCCTTGATGTTATCAAGTTCTAGCACTTCATTAAGTTTTTGTGCAGATTTAAAACGTACATTCTTTAACACTTGTGGGAATGGCTTAAACACACGGCAAATTTCGCTTGCGGGCTTTTCTTGCTCTACTAATACAGCAAGCACTTGTAGTGCTGCAATGATGCCATCACCTGTTGTGGTGTGATTGCGTAAAATAATATGGCCGCTTTGTTCTCCGCCAACATTATAGCCATGCTCGCGCATATAAGCTGCCACGTAGCGATCACCCACTTGTGTGCGCTCAAGTTTTAGACCAATCGATTGTAGGTATTTCTCTAGTCCCATGTTTGACATTTGTGTAGCTACTACACCACCACCTTCTAGCTGGTTGATGTCTTGTTGGTGGCGCGCCACAAGTGCCATGAGCTGGTCGCCATCTACCACATGGCCAGTTTCATCGCATACTACCAAACGGTCTCCGTCGCCATCAAGCGCGATGCCGATATCGGCCTTATGCTTTCTCACTTCTTCTGAGAGTAACTCAGGGCAGGTTGCACCACAATTTTCATTGATATTAAAGCCATTTGGTTTATTGGCGATGGTGATAACTTCTGCACCCAGTTCCCATAAAATGGTAGGGGCAAGGTGGTAGCCAGCACCATTTGCACAATCAAGCACTACTTTAATGCCACTTAAGCTGCTACGTTTTGGAAAGGTATGCTTTGCATATTCAATATAGCGACCCGGCGCATCATCCAGTCGTTTAGCACGTCCCAATTTATCCGGTGAGGCAAGATATTGATTGACATTATTTCCATGCATACGACGTTCAATTTCAAGCTCAACTTCATCAGAGAGTTTCAGCCCTGTCTTATCAAAGAGTTTGATGCCATTATCACAATAAGGATTATGAGAAGCAGAAATCATCACGCCTAAATCAGCACGTAATGAGCGCGTGAGCATTGCCACGGCAGGGGTGGTCATAGGGCCAACTAATATTACATCCATTCCAACCGAGATAAAACCGGCTGTTAATGCAGGTTCCACCATATAGCCCGAAAGGCGTGTGTCTTTACCCACTACTACGCGATGGCGATGGTTACCATTAGTAAAATAAGACCCAGCGGCTTGTCCACATTTAAGCGCAATTTCGGCAGTCATTGGTTCGCTATTTGCGGTGCCACGAATACCATCAGTACCAAAATACTTACGATTCATGCGTCTTTATCCTTTTTGTCTTTAGACGAAGTTTTAGAAGCAGGTTTCTTCTCGTCTTTCTTTTGCGTTGATGCCGTTGGTTTTGCAGTAGATTTTTTCCGACTACTAGGTACAGAACCTGCACGAGTATGTTTGATAGGAGTACTTCCTGTGTCTTCTTTATTAATGGTTTTACCTGCAAGTAGGTCTTTTATCTCATCACCACTTAAAGTTTCATATTTAAGCAGACCTTGAGCCAGTGTTTCTAGTTGATGGCTATTTTTCTTCAGTAGTTTTTTAGCAGCATCATAGGCTTCCTCGACAAAACGTTTTACTTCCTCGTCAATCATTGAGGCAGTAGCATCTGAGGCTCCGCCTTGTCTTCCCATAGAATAGCTGGGATAAGCATCGTCACTATCACTGGAATGGAAGAGCGGGCCAATTTTGTCGCTCATACCCCATTCTGTGGTCATCGCACGCGCCATTTTTGTGGCTTGACGAATATCAGATGAAGCACCAGTCGTTACCTTGTCATAACCAAAAATAAGCTCTTCTGCAACACGGCCTCCCATGGCAACCATTAGGTCAGCATGGATTTTTTCGCGGGTAATGGAAAGCCTATCACGTTCAGGCAAGCGCATCACCAAACCAAGAGCGCGGCCACGGGGAATAATCGTCGCTTTATGAATGGGATCAGACGCTGGACAGTGGAGTGCAACAATCGCATGCCCTGCCTCGTGATAAGCGGTGAGTTCTTTTTCTTCTTGCGACATCACCATCGAGCGGCGCTCGGCACCCATCATCACTTTATCTTTTGCATCTTCCAGCTCGCTCATGGTAACAACTTTTTTGTTACGACGTGCTGCCATGAGTGCTGCCTCATTCACTAAATTTGCTAAATCAGCTCCAGCAAAACCGGGTGTGCCACGTGCAATCGTACGCACGTCAACATCAGGCCCCATCGGAACTTTTTTCAAATGAACTTCGATAATTTTCTCGCGTCCACCCACATCAGGCACGGGTACAACCACCTGACGGTCAAAACGACCCGGGCGAAGAAGTGCGGGATCAAGCACATCAGGGCGGTTGGTGGCGGCAATGATGATAACCCCTTCATTACCTTCAAACCCATCCATCTCGACAAGCATTTGGTTTAAAGTTTGTTCGCGCTCGTCATTGCCTCCGCCATGGCCTGCACCACGGTGGCGACCAACTGCGTCAATCTCGTCAATAAAAATAAGGCATGGAGCATTTTTCTTGCCTTGCTCAAACATATCACGCACACGGCTTGCACCCACACCCACAAACATTTCTACGAAATCAGAGCCCGAAATGCTGAAGAATGGCACTTTAGCTTCACCCGCGATAGCTTTAGCAAGAAGTGTTTTACCTGTGCCCGGAGGGCCAACAAGCAAGCATCCTTTTGGAATCTTTCCACCAAGCTTTTGAAATTTTTGAGGGTCTTTCAAAAAGCCTACAATTTCTTCTAACTCTTCTTTTGCCTCTTGAATGCCTGCTACATCATCAAAAGTGACTTTGGTTTCTTTCTCACCCATCAGACGTGCGCGTGATTTTCCAAATCCCATTGCTCCGCCTTTGCCGCCGCCTTGCATCTGGCGCATAAAAAATACCCATACACCAATCAGCAACAACACAGGAAACCAGCCAAGCAATATACCAACGAATGAACTCATTGCAGTTTCAACAGGCGCTGCATTAATTTGCACCCCTTTATCTCTCAAATTACTCACCAGATCAGGGTAGTTTGGTGCATAGGTGTTCACCATGCTTTTGTCAGCCCGCTTACCTTCAATATATGGGCCTCGTATAGTGACTTCCTGCACGTCCCCTTGTTCTACTTGCGTCATGAACTCTGAGAATGCAACTTCTTTGCCAGTATTAACTGTGCCTTGCAGTAGCTCAAATATGGTGACGACTACCACTAAAATGAGCATCCAAATGAGAAAGTTTTTACCGAGTTTCATGCCTATTCCTATCTGTTTTAGGTGGAGTCGTTATGCTGAAGAGTAGTTATAGCCTTAGATGTTATGAATCTCAACAAGCAAGCGCATTAAAGGCTGAAAAATGCGCAGAAAAATCGTTTGCAATTTTATCACCCAGATAACCTATGTGGGGAACGGCAACTACTTTTTCAAGATGCCAAAGTGCGGGGAGAGCATAAAACACTTCTTTTGGTAGCTTTTCGACAGTAATTTCATTACGAATTTGCTGGAAACCATTACTCCCAAGTGCTCCTAGGCGATAAGTCGTATCATTTTTAGGAAGGGAAGGCCATTGGCAGAAAAAACGATTATCAAACATGGTTTTTTCTCTGAAATCTGTTGTTTCAGGAAGTGCAGAGGTTTCTCTTAAAATAAACAAGCGGTGGTTTTCATGCTTAGACGTACTTGATTTAATAAGACACCCCGCCAGTGTTGTTGCTTTTGCATTGGCAGAGTTTAGATGTTGGTAGAGCCTTTCCATTTCTTCAAAACGAATGGAAGTAATGCCGCCTAAGCAATATGAGATGGCTTTACTAAGTAAGCGTAAGGCTATTTCTGGGTGTAGGCTTAGCAATAGATGTTTATCAAAATTTACAAACCCTAGTGGATCGATACTCAAGCATTTACTTTCGGCCTCATCTACTACTTCAGTTAAAAAATCATCAACACGCTGCATATGCTGCGCTGTGCCTGTAATGTGTGTGATGACTTCATTTTTTCGTTCAAGCTCATTTAGAAAATGGCGGACTACTACGCGCATATAGCGCGTATCGTGGTTGGATGGGTCGCTGATATAGTCTTGAGAAAACTGTTGGATGGTGGCTTCTATGCGCTCAGACGAAAAACTGAGTAATGGTCTAATGAGAAAAAGTTGATTGCGCTTTGTTTGTTTTTTCATGGCAGCAAGCCCTGTAACACTGGCACCGCGAATGAGCCTTAGAAGCACAGTCTCGGCTTGATCCTGCTGGTGATGTGCCAAAAAGAGATATGCTATTTCTTTGTCGTTACAGTAGTTCTCAAGTAGCTGATAACGAATGGTTCGTGCCTCAGCTTGAATGTTGCTTTTGGGTAAATTGCCCTCCCAGTTTAGTATCTGGTGAGAGATCTTTAAATGGTTACACCAATCTGCAACTTTCTCAGCTTCTTGAACAGCTTCGCTACGAAGGCCGTGATTTACCGTCAACGCAATGAGGGTGTGATGGTTTTTATTACACCAAATCTGCATAAGACGCAGTAAGCACATGCTGTCTGCGCCACCTGAAACGGCAATTGCCACCGCTGCTTTTTTAGGCAATGAGAAGTCTTGCATCTGTTTAGAAAAGTCGGCGCTGCTGATTGGGAGATAAGACTCCATTGGGTCTACCTAACAGCCTACACGCAGGCGTTCCTGCTCGATGTCTTTTTTTAAGCCAGAGAGTTTTGGAAATTCTTTTTCTGCTTTTGAGAAGGTGGTGCAAGCTTCCTGGTTTTTACCTAAATTTCCTAGCACACCACCAAGACGAACTAAGCTTTCTCCAGCCTTTTCGCCTTTGTTGTTAGCTTGGTAGGCTTTTAAAAATGAAACGGCAGCATTCTCATTTTCTTCACGGATAGTGAATAACTCTCCTTGCCAAAAATAAGCTTCAGGTAGGTAGCTGCTGTCTTTATAGGTGGTGATAAAGCTCTGAAATTTAATAGAGGCCGGTTCATATTGTGCTTGCTCTAGAAGTTGTTTGGCTTCACTAAATGCAGCTTGATCGGCATTTTCATCAGCTTTAGGATCTTTTGCATCGTTGGTGTTGGCGGATGGTTTCTTCTGTTGCGTTAAATCTACTGGAGCATTTTTATCAGTATCCTCACCATAGTTGCGAACCATGTTTTGTTTTGTATCCGATAGTGCTGCTTTTTCAAGCGTGGTTAGACGTGCGGTAACTTCTTCCAGTGTTTTTTCAAGGCGTGTTTGTAACTGTGTTACTTTATGCTGGGCTTCTTCAACTCGCCCATTAATTTGGCGCATTTGTTCGTCCATTTCACTAA
>CAYGPX010000063.1:0-7998 GCA_964351935.1 uncultured Rickettsiales bacterium
ATGCTTTAGCACTTCCATCCCGTGCATTACCGGCATCATTCGATCCAGTAAAATCACGGCAAAATGTTCATCTTTTGTTAGGATGTCTAAAGCAATCTGGCCATTCTCGGCGACAACAGTTTCATAGCCTGCTTTGCCCAAATCACCTGTAAGAATTTTTTGATTTAGCTGCTCATCTTCTACGATAAGAACTCTACCAGTCGAGTTAGATAATGTCATAGTAATTTCCTCTTAGACTCATTGATTAATTGGAAGAATAAAAATAAAATTTGCACCCTTATCGGGATTATTTTGCGCCCAGATTTTTCCTTGATGCAGACGTATAATTTCGCGGCAGATTGAAAGGCCAAGACCGGTGCCTCCTGCTTGTGTTTTTGTTTTTGTACTCTGAATAAACTTATCAAAAATAGCATCCACTTCATTTTCGGGTATGCCAGGGCCTTGATCTTTAATGGAGTATTCGAGCATTTCGGTTGCACCTTCCAGTGCAGGAATGTGCCGAGTGCTTATATGAATGACTGAACCCACAGGAGAAAACTTAATAGCATTGGAAATAAGGTTGACCACTACTTGTGTAATTTTATCGCTATCTACTACAATCTTTGGTTCGTTTTCATCATATGTTGTTTCAATGGTTAGTTCTTTTTCATTTAGGAGACTCTGTAGCTCTTTTTGTGCATGGTTGCTGATAGAGGCAAGCGAGGCTGAGGAGAGGTTTATATTGGGCGCGCCCGACTCGAGCTTTGATAAATCCAATAAGTTGTTGATAAGTTTTGTAAGGCGAGAGCCGCTCATATGAATATCCGAAAAATACTCTTTCAGTTCTTCATTACTTGCTTGGCCAATTTCGTCCATGCCATTTTCTGAAAAGCGAAGAATCGCATGCATTGGTGTTCGCAGCTCATGCGACATGTTAGAAAGAAACTCTGTCTTTGCCTTGCTGGCAGCTTCGGCATGCTCTTTTGCCACTTCTAGGGAGTGTTGGTTGATAAATTTCTCAACAACTCGCCCTATCATCATACTTAGGCGTTCTAGAATCAATACCGTTTCAAAACTAGGCAATATGGTGTCATTCGAGAAAAACTCCATAAAGCCAAGATATTTTCCGTGCATGATGATGGGAACAGCAGTAAGCCCTTTTAGTCCTACTTCTTCTGCTGCTGCCTTTCTAGAAAAGTTTTTGTGTGCTCGAATGTCCTCAATCCAAGTGGCCTGATTGTTAGTAAGAGATAATCCCCGAACAATATATGAGTCCCCCTCTTCCAATAATGTTTCTGTTTTATTGATAAACGAACTATATTCATTGTGATTGGTGGTGCTATACCAAGCGTTAACTGTTTGTTCGGCATCGTTCATTTTTAGATAGCAATGTCCCAGCGTCCAGCCTGAGAAGTTGACAACTTCTTTCAAACAGCCTTTAAGTGCCGCCTCAATAGTGCGAGACTGATTGCTGGTTTCTGCTATTTTGCCAAGCAGGGTGTTTTTAATAGATTCAGCACGAATTTCTCGTGTTTGCTCTTCAATCTGTTTTCCCAAGTTATCGCGGCTTTGCTGCAACTCTTCCTGAAAGCGCTTTTGTTCTTCTTGTTCTTGGTTTGCTTGTAAAGCAATGCTTCTGCCTAAAAATGTAGTAAGCAGCACCAGCATGCCAAGCAATCCCATGATAAGATACTCAAAGCGCTTTAGGTTGGTATTTCGTTCTTCCTGCTGATAGCGGAGATGTTGCAAAAGTAACGTAATTGCCTCACGTGCCATAGAAACACGGTGTTTTTGTTCTTTAGCAAGTTGAAGAATATCTTCTGCAAAAGGAAGAGTGGTAGGGTTGGTTTGCTCGCTATTTGAGGGAGAAGTTGAGTCAGGTAAAGGGCGGTTAATAACATTTAAATCTGAAAAAGCTTGCCATAAAGCATCTTCTTTTGGCAGTTGGCTATACACATCGGTACTTTTTAAGAGGGGCTGTACTTTTGCGTCTATGCGATTAAGCTTAGTAAAAATGGGCTCTAAGGCTTTTAAAATGCCTAAATCGTTGCTGTGATTTGTTGATTCATGTGTGCTTGTGTGAGTATCACTAAAATGACTGTAAGCCATCGAGAGCTCGCCCTCAATGGCAGCGAGTTCAAGCTGAACATCGCTCCATTCTTTGGTGACTTTAAGTGTTTTATCGAAATTCTCAGCGAGCAGATGGCTTAGATACAAACAGCTTATGATGGTGAGAATATTAAAAGTCGCAAGGATGTAGTAGACAGAGTTCCAATGAAGGTTATTCTGCTTTGTTTTGGGTTCTGTCGTTGCGATTTTGAAGATAATGAATATCCCAATGAATGCAATAATTAAGGAAAAGAAAGTAACAGATGCTGCGAGCCAAACATAACTTTGGTTTGAGCCAAAACGGCAGTCTGCATCGGGTATAAATACAGCTGCCTCCATGCCTGTATAATGTAGCCCGCATACAGCAAACCCTATGATGGCAGCTATAAGAACGTACAAGGAATGGTGGGGACTAGATTGGTTGTAAATGGATTTTAGTATAAACATAGCACAAGCAGATAAAGCAATTGCAATTGCAATTGATAGCCAGAAAATACCGGCTGTATATGCAATTCTTCCATCCATTTGCATGGATTCCATACCAATATAATGCATCGCGGCGATGCCAATTCCCATTAAAGGAGCGTTAAAAAGGACGTTAGCAGTTTTAAAAGATTCGGTTGTGACATTGGCAAAGACTTTCAACGAAAAAAGGATGGCAACGGCTAAAGATAAAAGGGTGAGTGGTATGTTATAGGAATGTTCCATCGGCATTTTATAGGCCAGCATTCCAATAAAATGCATCGACCAGATGCCCGTGCCCATAATAACGCCACCAAAGAAGCTATAGCGGGTGATGCCAAAAAGATTTGCATTTTTTGCCCTACACACCAGGTAAATGGCAATATAGGCAGAAATAAAAGCAATCACATAGGAGGTTGCTACAAAAGGAGGCTGGTAGCTACCTTTTACAGCCGTGATCAGCGCTAATTCGCTGCTTGAAATAAAAAAATTCTCTAGCAAATTCTGTATACCTTACTTAAGTTTCGCTAGCAATTACACCTAAGAATATAATATTTATCAGGTGTTTTGCAACTATTTAGATAGTGCATCGTGCAACTTAGTGGAGAGTTGTAAGTTGCATGAGGTGTTTTGTAAGAGAACCGCTTGGCAGCGTCTAAGAACCTTGCTAAGATGTCGCGTCGCCTAACATACAAAACCAATGAAAGATGAAACCATGAAAAGTGAAGCAATTATTGAGCGTGCGGTATTCTTTTTTGAGCAGCTAGTTATTTGGCTTGGGCATCCATCAACCTACTATCAAGCCTTGCTGGTGCTTGCGGTTGTGCTTTTGGTCTTTTGTCTCGGGCGATTCATACGCTATAAAATAAAGTTTTTAGAAGAGTCAGCTGCGGGCGTAAAGGAATATTCCCGCCTTTGGTTTTTGCAGCGCTCAGGTAGGCTGCTTTATCCTTTTATGGCCATATTACTATTAATTGGCGCGGAAGCAATAAGCGCTGATTTTTTACAAGATGCATCGCTTGTTCAGGCTGTGCAGCGTGTGGTAGCGGTATGGGCATTGTGGGTTGCGCTAAGAGCCTTTGTTACAAATACGATGGTAAGAACAGTGGGGCTTTGGGTGTTGGTGCCTTCGGCCATGCTTCAGCTTTTTGGTTGGTTTGACACTGTAGCCTTGCGTCTTGATAGTTATGGATTTTCGTTGGGAGAGGTAAACATTACCGCCTATACGTTAGTAAAAGCAGTGTTCTATGTCAGTATACTTGTGTGGATTGGTCGCCTTTCATCTCAGGCGGGGGAGCGCTATATTCGCCAGCATAAATCACTCAGTCGCTCTACCAAGGAATTGCTGGTTAAGCTATTTGATATTACACTCTATGCCGTACTTTTTCTTGTAACGCTTAACTTGTTAGGCATCGATTTAACGGCGCTGGCAGTGTTTGGAGGCGCGCTTGGCGTGGGGCTTGGCTTTGGCTTACAAAAAATTGCATCCAACTTTATCAGCGGTCTTATTCTGCTAACTGAGAAATCTATCAATATCGGCAATCTTATTGAGATGAATGATGGCATTTTTGGCTATGTGCGCAAACTAGGCGCGCGCGCCAGTATTGTTGAGACGTTTGACGGCAAGGAAGTGATGGTGCCAAATGAAGATTTTATCACCTCGCGCGTGTCTAACCTGACCTATAGCAACACAAGGGGGCGGGTTGAGGTGCATATTGGTGTTGCCTATGAGGCAGATTTGAAGTTGGTGCATGATCTTATCTTAGCATCAGCAACGGAATACCGCGCTGCTTCGAAAGAAAAAGATTTTCTGCCGGAATGCTATTTACGCGAGTTTGGAGATAGTTCGGTAAATTTTCTGCTGATCTTCTGGTTAGATGATGTCACCCAAGGCAGGTGGCGTGCGCAAAGCGACGTTATGTTTTCAGCGTGGGAAAAGTTGAAAGCGCATAATATTAACATTCCATACCCGCAGCGAGACTTGCATATCCGCAGTGGCTTGGATGGTGTCATAAAAAACACACCCAATGTTTCTAAAAAGCCTGAGTGAAATTTTTATTTTGCCAGAGTTTCTTTTCCGTGCTAAATTGTAACGTGTGGTTGGTGCGTGAGTAGGGAGTATTTCCTTTTTATTCTGCCAAATGTATTGCTAGTTAAGCATGCATACTACTTCTTCTAGGGGCAAGGTTCAGCTTTTGGTTGGAGCTTCAACATATTGAAATGAAACTCTTAATTAGGTAAATGAGGGAGTGAGCTGTGTCTAATTTCTTTGGGTCTTTTTTATCAAAATTTGATAATGTTAAATTATCGGTTAAGTTGCCGGTAACCATTGTATCGTTCAGTATGCTAGCAGGCATTGCGGTTGGCGTTCAAGCCTACATGCGAGCGGCATCGCAGTATGAAGCGGTAGCGCTTGAAAATCTTTCCGTGCGGGCTGAAAGCACGAAGGACGAGCTAACGTCCTACTTAGAGTCAATTGAAAAAGACATTCACTTCAACGCAGTCAATCCGTTTGTGGAAGATGCGCTGAGAGACTTTACCTATGCGTGGAAGGCGCTGGAAAATAGCGGCCAAAACCCAACGGTCTATTTGCAAGATGAATATATTGAAAAAAATCCAAACCCAACAGGCGAGAAAGAAAAGCTAGATTATGCCAAAGATGGCTCGCTCTATAGCTTAGCGCATAAGCGCTATCACCCTTGGCTGCGCGAATTTTTACAGGATCGCGGCTATTATGATATCTTCCTGCTCGATAAAAGTGGAAATATGGTTTACAGCGTTTTTAAAGAGCTGGATTACGCCACAAACCTGAATGAAGGCAAGTGGAAAGACACCGATTTGGGCAATGCCTTCCGTGCAGCGCTCAAAGGAAAAGCGAACGAAAGGTTTTTCTTTGATTTTCAGCCCTATGCTCCAAGCCATGGTGCTCCTGCTAGCTTTATGTCAACCCCGATGATGGATGAAGCGGGTAATGTGGCAGGCGTGTTAGTATATCAGATGCCGATTGAAGGTATTAATAAAATTATGAAGACCGAAGTGGGCTTGGGTGAAAGCGGAAGAATGTATTTTGTCGGCCAAGATCACTTGGTGCGCAACGATGTGCGTGGCGCTACAGAATCAACCATCTTAAAGCTAAAAAAGGATACGCTTGAAGTTAAAACCGCACTTGCTGGCACTGAAGCAGAAGGTGAGTTTGTTGATGCAAATGGAGAAGGGCATTTTATTGCGGCAACGCCGATGAGTTTTGGCGGGGTGAATTTTGCAGTCGCCTCCGACATGAAAGAAGATGAAGCGCTTGCCCATCTTTATAGCATGCGCAACGCGCTGATTATTAATATTGTCATTTTCCAACTGATTGTGATGGCATTTGCCTTGGTGATTAGCCGCTTGCTTTCTGGCCGTGTCACAGCGCTTGCGCACTCAGTGAAAGATATTGCCGATGGCAAAGAGGCTGAGATCCCTTCAATGAATGCGGGCGATGAGCTGGGCGATATTGCCAGAAGTTTGAAACACATCAATGATGTGGGGCAGGGCGCATTGCGCGTGAAAGCAGCGCTTGATAGCAGCGGAACCGGTGTCATGATTACAGGTAAGGATTATAATATTTCCTACTTTAATCCAAAACTTGAGCAGATGTTTAAAGCCAAAGAGGAAAAAATTCAAAAAGATGTGCCTGCATTTTCAGTAAGCAACCTGAAGGGAATGAGCATTGAGGTGTTTTTTAAACAAGATGCTGAGCGCCAACGTAAGATGCTTGACGAGTTAACCTCGATGCATGCAGCAGAGATGAATTTGGGTGGTATGATTCTGTCAGTAAAAATTAGTCCTGTAAAAAATATTGATGGCGATCGCATCGCAACGGTGATTGAGTGGACGGATGTTACGCAAGAAAAGCAGATTGAGCAGGAAATAAGTGACATTGTGAAGGCTTGTGCTGCGGGTGATTTCACCAATCGCTTGGCGCTTGAAGGTAAAGAAGGCTTTATGCTGACACTGGCAGAAGGCATGAACCAAATTGGTGACACGGCAGATAAAGGCTTAAACCAAGTGCAAGATGTGTTGAATACGCTTTCACAAGGCGACTTGAACCATAAAATGACGGGTGAGTTCCAAGGGGTATTTGATGAGATTAAAATCTCGCTCAACAATACCATTGATAAGCTTTACGCCATGGTGGGGGAAATTCGCTCTTCTACTGAATCGGTCAATAGTGCCTCGCAGGAGATCTCTTCCGGAAGTCAAGATTTGGCGCACCGTACCGAGCAGCAAGCTTCCACACTGGAAGAAACTGCCGCCTCGATGGAGCAAATGACAAACACCGTAAGGCAAAATGCGCAGAATGCTAAGCAAGCAGATGAAATTTCAGTGCAGTCTAACCGAGTGGCAGCCGGTGGTGCCGAGGTGGTGGCCAAGGCGGTGAATGCGATGGCTGAAATTCAAGATTCTTCGCAGAAGATTGCGGATATTATCGGTGTGATTGATGATATTGCCTTCCAAACCAACTTGCTAGCGCTTAATGCTGCAGTAGAGGCTGCGCGTGCGGGTGAGGCAGGTAAAGGCTTTGCGGTAGTGGCATCCGAGGTGAGAGCGCTTGCCGGGCGTTCTTCTGAGGCATCAAAAGAAATTAAAGACCTTATCACCACTAGTGTTGAACTGATTGATAATGGCTTTAAGCACGTGAACCAATCAGGTGAGACTTTTAAAGAAATTGTAGATTCTGTCAGAAAAACAGCTGAGCTGATTCGTGAAATTAGCGAAGCAAGTAACGAGCAGGCTAAGGGGATTGATGAAATCAACACGGCTGTTTCTCAGATGGATGATACAACACAGCAAAATGCCGCTCTGGTAGAAGAAAATACCGCAGCAGCACGTAGTATGGCAGATCAGGTAGAGCAGCTTGAAAAGCTGGTGCGCTTCTTTAAGGTGGGTGGCGATAGTACGCATACCGAGGTCGCAAAAGCTCCTGAGCATAAAGTAATTGATGTTCAGGCAGCGCATGTGTCTGAACCGGCAGCAAAAGCACAAGAGCCTAAAGAAGCGGCACCTGAGCCTAAAGCTGCGCCAAAAACATCGAGCAGTGATGATGGCTGGGAGGAGTTTTAATTAGCAAAAATAGAGAGTTAAGAGAATTTTAATTCTTTGCTGCTAAGCTACTAATAAATTTGTGGGAATCTAAAGGGAAAGGTATTTCCGATGGAAGAGAATGGTTCTATCATTATTCAAGAAGTTATGGATCTGGCAAACATTAGCGAGCTCTATGATGCCTGCCAAGCGGCTTTAGCAAGCGGCGCGGCCGAGGTGAAAATAGATGCATCGAAAGTGGAACGCGCCAAAACGCCTATTTTTCAATTGCTTCTGGTTCTTAAAAAATCTTTAGAAAACGACAATCGTAAACTCATTATAGAGGCTCCGACAGAAGCCTTTAGGAATATGGCTGCATGTATTGGC
>CAYGPX010000064.1:0-7971 GCA_964351935.1 uncultured Rickettsiales bacterium
GGGTTTGAAGTGTTGGTGCAGCTTGTAATCGCGGCAATAACCAAATCGCCATGCTGTAAGCTATAATTTTTTCCACGCACATGGATTTTATCATTCACATGGCTTTTGTGCGTATTCACACCCGGTGCTTTGGTTGCCATTTTTTCTTTTGAAGGATCAAAGTCATCGCCAGCTGTAGGAGTCATGCCTTTGGCCGAGCCGTTTTCAATCAGCTCTTTGAGCATACCTTCAAATGCAGAAGTGGCATTGGTGAGTGAAATGCGATCTTGCGGGCGTTTAGGGCCGGCAAGGCTTGGCACTACATCGGCTAAATTGAGTTGTAAACTATCCGTAAATACAGGGTCTGGCGTATTATTTTCACGCCACATGCCTTGTGCTTTAGCATAAGCTTCAACCAGTGCGATGGTTTCTTCTTCACGTGCTGAAAGCTTCAGATATTTAATGGTTTCTTTATCAATCGGGAAAAAGCCACAGGTTGCTCCATATTCAGGCGCCATATTAGCGATGGTTGCGCGGTCTGCCAGTGGCAGCTCGTTCAAACCAGAGCCGTAAAATTCTACAAATTTACCTACCACGCCACGTTTACGCAGCATTTCTGTTACGGTAAGCACCAAATCAGTGGCGGTGGCGCCTTCTCAGAGCGTGCCCTCAAGCGTAAAGCCAATTACCTCGGGCAAGACCATCGAAATAGGCTGGCCAAGCATGGCCGCTTCCGCTTCAATGCCGCCAACACCCCAGCCAAGTACTGCAAGGCCGTTAATCATCGTGGTGTGTGAGTCAGTGCCCACGAGAGTGTCAGGATAGGCGACGGTTTCGCCGTTTTCTTCTTTTGTCCACACTACTTTGGCCAGATATTCCAAGTTTACTTGGTGACAAATGCCTGTTCCGGGTGGCACTACGCGGAAGTTGTCAAAGGCTTTTTGTCCCCATTTCAAAAACTCATAACGCTCTAAGTTGCGCTCCATTTCAAGCTTTACATTGGCTTTGAATGCCGAAGAGGTAGCATATTTATCCACCATCACCGAGTGATCGATTACTAAATCAACTGGTGCAAGCGGGTTAATTTTTGTTGGGTCTCCGCCCATATTTTCCATTGCATCTCGCATGGCGGCCAAATCCACCACTGCGGGCACGCCAGTGAAATCTTGCATCAATACGCGGGCAGGGCGATAGGCAATCTCGCGATCTGATTTTTTTGTATCCAGCCATTTGCCAAGTGCTTTAATGTCATCGGTCGTGACGGTGTTGCCGTCTTCAAAACGCAATAAATTTTCGAGCAAAACCTTTAGTGAATAAGGCAAGCGGTCTAGCTTAGTGCCTAGCGCTTTTGCTGCTTTTTCAATGCTGTAATAGGTGTATGATTTTTTGCCGACATTAAGTTGGCTACGTGTTTTGAGGCTATCCTGTCCCATAATTTACTCCTCCCTGAAGTATTTAGCGTATTTTTGTCAACGCCTGATTGCATTCTGCGCCAATTGGGCTTATATTTCAAGCCTAATTATGTAAACACAATGAGAAGTAAGTGCTTTCAATTGAAAACCTTAGTTGTAGCCGTGGTGGAAAGGTGCTTTTTGAAGGGCTGGGTGTCACGGTGGGTGCCAAAGGTGTGTTGGTATTAAAAGGTGCTAATGGCGCTGGTAAAACAACGCTTCTTAAAACAATAGCAGGGCTACTTCCGCCAGCTTCTGGTTCTGTTACGTTCTCAGGTTATGATATTTTCGAAAATCTTTCAGGCTACCATGGGTTGCTACATTATGTAGGCCATAAAAATGCGCTAAAGCTGCGCCAAACCATCAGGCAGAATCTTACTTTTTGGGCGAGGCTGCGTGATACGGTTGAGTTGGTTCCGGCGGCGCTTTCGTGTTTTGAGCTTGAGCCTTATGCAGATGTTGAAGTGGGGAAGCTTTCTGCTGGCTGGCAGCGTAAAGTTGCGCTGGCGCGGTTGGTTTGTTGTAATTCGGCCTTATGGATTATGGATGAGCCATTCTCAAATTTAGACAGTGCTGCGCGTAAGCGCCTGCTTGAAGTGATTGATGTGCGTGCTAACCAAGGTGGAGTGATTGTGCTTTCCAGTCATGATGATGTGCCACTCCAGCAGGCGGTAGAGCTTCAATTGCAGGAGTATGCGCCTGCATGATAAAAGTTTTTTTTAGTATATGCTGGCGTGATATTCAACTTGGGTTTAGCCGAGGTGGAGGAGGGCTGCTGCAATTTGCTTTTTTACTGGTGGTGGCAAGTTTGTTTTCATTTGCGCTTGGCGCTGAGCAAGTGCTGCTAGAGCAAATATCGTTAGCGGTGATATGGGTTTCGCTCTTGCTAAGTTCGCTGCTTTCGCTTTCACGGCTGTTTGAAGAAGACGATGAAGATGGAAGTCTGCAGTTGCTTTGGATGCAAGGCTTGATGCCTGAAATGCTGGTGTTTTCCAAAATATTAGCTCATTGGTGTGTGAATTTGCTGCCGATGCTGATAGCGGTGCCCATCTTGGCGCAAATGCTTTTTATGCCTAGTGAAATGCTCCTTCAGCTGCTGATGGTTTTGCCTGTGGTGAGTTTGTTGCTAAGTTTGATTGGTGGCTTGGGTGCTTCGCTCACACTTGGTTTGCGGCGTGCAGCAGGGTTGCTGGGGTTGCTGGTGTTTCCGCTTTATATTCCGGTGTTGATATTTGCTGTGTCAGCAGTTTCTGCTGCAGGGGCTGAAGTGCAGCAGGATGCTTTGATGGTGCTGCTGGCAATGCTTGCGGTGATGTTGCCTGTTGTTTTGGCTTTAAGTGGCTTGGCGTTGCAAAAGCGGATAGAACACTAAAGTAGGTGTGCTTTAGTATATAGGCTATAAAGGGTGCGTTGTTGTAAGAAAATATCTTGCTAAATCAGTGTAAAGCCTCTATGTTCCACACGCTTTTTCATATGAATAATGGAGCGATGTTGCCATGACTGGCGAACGTCCTAAAAACAAATCTAAGTCCTTTCAGGAACTTATCTTTACGCTCAATCACTTTTGGGCTGAGCAGGGCTGCGTTATCCTGCAGCCTTACCATACCGAAGTAGGGGCGGGTACGCTGCATCCGGCAACGGTATTGCGTGCGCTTGGTTCAAAGCCTTGGAGCGTGGCTTATGTGCAGCCTTCAATGCGCCCAAAAGATGGTCGTTATGGCGAAAACCCAAACCGCCTTCAGCATTATTATCAGTATCAGGTAATTTTGAAGCCGTCTCCCGATAATATTCAGGAATTATACTTAGAAAGCCTTAAAAAGTTGGGTATTGACACCAATGTGCATGATATTCGTTTTGTGGAGGATGACTGGGAAAATCCGACTGTTGGTGCGTGGGGTCTTGGTTGGGAAGTGTGGTGTGATGGCATGGAAGTATCGCAATTCACCTACATGCAGCAAGTGGGTGGTATTGATTGCTCGCCAATCCCTGGTGAGCTTACCTATGGTTTAGAGCGCTTGGCGATGTATATTCAAGGCGTGGAAAGCGTCTATGACTTGGATTGGAATGGCAAGGGCGTTACCTATGGTGATGTTTTCCTTCAGCAGGAGCGTGAATTTTCGGCCTATAATCTAGAATATGCGAATACTGAAAAATTGCTGCGTCATTTTGAAGATGCTGAAAATGAATGTAATGCGCTTTTGGCGCAAAATTTACCGCTACCTGCTTACGATCAAGCGCTTAAATCAAGTCATCTGCTAAATTTGTTGGATGCGCGTGGCGTGATTGGTGTGACAGAGCGTGCGGCTTATATTGGTCGTGTTAGGGCGCTTGCAAAAGGCGCGTGCGAAAAATGGGTAGAACTAGGTGCAGGAGAGTAGACGCTATGCTAACCATGTTAAAAAGTAAAATTCACCGCGCAAAAGTGACGCAGGCTGATTTGAACTACGAAGGCTCAATTACCGTCGATCAAGATCTGCTCGATGCAGCGGATATTCTGGTATATGAGCAAGTGGATGTGCTTAATATCAATAATGGTGCGCGTTTTACAACCTACACCATTCCAGCACCACGTGGGTCGCGTAAAATTTGTGTGAATGGTGCAGCAGCGCGTTTGGTGCAGCCTGATGATTTAGTGATTATTTGTGCTTATACGCACATGGAAAGAGAAAAAGCCGTTGAGCATAAGCCGCTCGTATTACTTATGGATGAAAACAATCAGGTGAAACAAGATGGCAGAATTGCTGCTTGAACTATTTAGTGAAGAAATTCCCGCGCGGATGCAAGAGGCTGCGGCAACGCGGCTGAAGGATGCGGTGATTGTTGGTCTTTCTGAGCAAGGCCTTACCTACAAGGAAATGAATGTATTCGTTACACCACGCCGTTTGGCGCTGATAGTTGACGGGTTGCCTAAAACACAAAATGCCACCAAAGAAGAGCGCCGTGGCCCGCGAGCCGATGCACCAGAAAAAGCGCTAGAAGGTTTTCTTCGATCTACGGGTCTTGAAAAAGAGCAATTGCAGGTTCGCAAAACCGATAAGGGTGAATTCTATTTTGCGGTGATTGAAAGCAAAGCTGCTGCCTCATCGGAGGTGCTTACTAAAATTTTACAAGAAGTGCTGGCAAAATTCTCTTGGCCAAAATCTATGCGCTGGGGCGATCATGCCATTCGCTGGGTGCGCCCGCTTCATAGCATCGTTTGCTTGTTTGATGGCGAAGTGTTACCTGTAGCGCTTGGTCATGTAAAGGCAGGTGATGTTACGTCTGGTCATCGCTTTTTAGCGCCAAAGTCTTTTTCAGTCAAAGATGCTAAAGACTATCAGAAAAAGTTGCTAGAGCATAAAGTGATGTTGTGTGCCAAAGAGCGTCAGGAAAAAATTAAAGCTGAAGCTGAGCGATTAGCGCGTTCGCATTCTGCCAATTTGGTTGAAGATCAGGGCTTGTTAGACGAGGTGACAGGCTTGGTTGAATGGCCGGTGCCTCTTCTTGGTCGTATTGAAGAGCGCTTTATGCACTTGCCGCCTGAAGTATTGCAAACAGCAATGCGCTCACATCAAAAATACTTTTCACTTTCTGGTAAGGGTGGCGAGTTAGCACCGTACTTTATCACGGTTACAAATATTGAAAGTACCGATCATGGTCAGCGCATTATTGCAGGTAACGAGCGCGTGCTGCGTGCACGCCTTGAGGATGCAAAATTCTTCTGGGATTTGGATCGTCGCCATGGGCTTGATAGCCGCTTGCCGGCACTTAAGAGTATGATTTTTCATGCAAAGTTAGGTTCAGTGTATGATAAAGTAGAGCGCATTACCGATTTAGCAAAGCTGCTTGCAATGTGGGTGCCTCACGCTAATTTGATGCAAGTGGAGCGCGCAGCGCACCTGTGTAAGGCTGATTTAACCACCGAGATGGTAGGTGAGTTTCCAGAGCTGCAAGGCCTGATGGGAAGTTATTATGCAACAGAAAGCAAAGAAGCGCTTGAAGTAGCCGAGGCTATACGTACTCAATACAGCCCGCTTGGGCCAAAAGATAAAGTGCCGTCCGAGCCGGTTGCTATTGCAGTAGCTTTAGCAGATAAGCTTGATACGTTGGTGGGGTTATTTGCCGTGGGCGAAAAACCTACAGGTTCGAAAGACCCATTTGCCTTGCGTCGCGCAGCACTTGGGGTAATACGTATTATTCTTGAAAATAAATTACGTATGCCTTTGCATTTAGCATTTGAAAAATCACTCGCTCGCTTCCCGTTAGATGTTTTAAAATATGCGGATGAAAAAGAACAAAAAGAAAAACCTAAACATAAAAAAGAGCGAGTAATTCAGGAACTCGTTGATTTCTTTGCGGATCGATTAAAGGTGTTGTTGAAGGATCAAAATATTAGTCACGACCTAATAGAGGCTGTGTTTGATGGCGGCCATGAAGATGATTTGGAGCGCTTGGTGCGTCGTGCCCGCGCACTCGATAATTTTCTCTCTAAGGAAGAAGGTGGAGAATTGCTTGCAGCTTATCGACGTGCGACCAACATCGTAACAGCAGAAGAAAAGAAAGACGGAAAAACCTACGAAGGTCAGCCAAAGAAAGATTTGCTGGTGGATGAAGAAGAGATAGCGCTTTATCAATGGTTTGATGGTGCGCGTCTTCAGCTTCAGCAAGGGCTAGAAAGCGAAGACTATCAAAAAACGATGGAAATTCTGGCTGCTGTACGCGATAAAATAGACAATTTCTTTGACAATGTCACTGTAAACTGCGATAACCCCGCCACACGGAAAAACAGGCTGTTGCTGGTATCGCAATTCCGTGAATTTCTGCATCAAGTGGCGGATTTTTCCAAAATAGAAAAGTAAACTAACATAGGTATGACGTTTATGACGAAATGGGTCTATAGCTTTGGCGATGGTGCAGCAGAAGGAACAGGCGCGATGCGCAATCTTCTGGGTGGTAAAGGTGCAAATCTTGCTGAAATGTGTTCGCTTGGGTTGCCAGTTCCTCCTGGTTTTACCGTATCAACCGAAGTATGTACGGCCTATTATGATAATGGTAAAGAATATCCAAAAGACCTCAAGGATCAGATAAAAAAAGCACTAAGTGAAATTGAAAAAACCATTGGCTCAAACTTTGGTGATGAAGCAAATCCACTGCTTGTGTCAGTTCGCTCTGGCGCACGTGCGTCTATGCCCGGCATGATGGATACAGTACTTAATCTTGGCCTTAATGATAAAACCGTACTTGGCTTGGCTGAAAAAAGTGGTAACGAACGCTTTGCATATGATAGCTATCGTCGCTTCATTCAAATGTATTCGGATGTGGTATTGGGTGTAGATCACTATCATTTTGAAGAATTGCTGGATTTAAAGAAACAAGATAAAGCAGTATCGCTAGATACCGATCTGGATGCAGATGATTTGAAAGCACTGGTTGCTTCTTATAAAAAATGCGTCATGGATGAGCTAGGCAAAGAGTTTCCACAAAATGTAGAAGAGCAGCTTTGGGGTGCTATGGGTGCAGTGTTTGATTCATGGATGAATGCACGTGCCATTACTTACCGCCGCTTGCATGATATTCCTGCTGCGTGGGGCACGGCGGTGAATATTCAGTCGATGGTATTCGGAAATATGGGCGAATCATGCGCAACAGGTGTTGCCTTTACGCGTGATCCCTCAACCGGTGACAACGAATTTTATGGTGAATATCTTGTAAATGCGCAAGGTGAAGATGTGGTGGCAGGTATCCGTACCCCTCAGCAAATCACCATTCTTGGCAAACAAAAGAACGATTCTAATCTTCCTGCGATGGAAGAGTGTATGCCAAAGGTTTATAAAGAATTGGTTGCTATTTATAAACGCCTTGAAGGCCACTATAAAGATATGCAAGATATTGAATTTACCGTGCAAGATAACAAGTTATGGATTTTGCAAACCCGTAACGGCAAGCGTACCGCTGGTGCTGCGATAAAAATTGCTGTTGATATGGTGAATGAGAAGCTTATCAGTAAAGAAGAGGCGCTTTCGCGTATTGATCCGCTAGCGCTTGATCAGTTGCTGCATCCAACACTTGATCCTAAAGCACATAAACGCGTGATTGATCGTGGTTTGCCTGCATCTCCTGGTGCTGCTTCGGGTAAAGTAGTATTTACCGCTGAAGATGCAGAAGTACAAGTGCATGCGGGTGAAAAAGTGATTCTCGTTCGTATTGAAACAAGTCCTGAAGACATTCACGGAATGCATGTTGCTGAGGGTATTTTAACTGCTCGCGGCGGGATGACATCACATGCGGCTGTTGTAGCGCGTGGTATGGGTAAACCATGTGTTTCGGGTGCAGGCGGGCTTCGTATCGAATATAAAAATAAGAAATTTACCGCAGGCGGTGCTGAATTAAAAGAAGGTGACTTGTTAACCATTAACGGTTCAACAGGTGAGGTGATTTTGGGGGCTGTTCCAACCATTCAGCCTAAACTTTCAGATGATTTTAGAACCTTGATGGAATGGGCAGATGGCGTACGTCAACTTAAAGTACGTACCAATGCTGAAACTCCTCAAGATGCTGAAAC
>CAYGPX010000065.1:0-7913 GCA_964351935.1 uncultured Rickettsiales bacterium
CTCACTCCGCCCATGCATATTTTAAACGCACCAACCAGTATGATGAAGGATCTTGGCTATGGCAGCGGCTATGCTTACGACCACGATACAAAGGATGGCTTTTCAGGCCAAAATTACTTTCCCGATGAGATGCAGCGCCAATCATACTACCAACCAAAGCAGCGCGGCTTTGAGCGCGAAATGATGAAGCGTTTGGATTATTGGAACAAGTTACGAAATGAACGTAACAGCTAAACTATCTCACCATTTACGCTCACCACGATAACCACGTACATGCTCGACACGAGGCACCTCGCCTTCTCCGCCTAAAAAGATGATATGCGTGCCGTTTAACTCTAAATCCTGACGGTTGAATAATGTTGGTGCGTTATCGCATGCCATTATTTCATACCAAAACATATCGACAAAATAGTCTGCATCCTTGCAGCGCTGGGCAGCGTAGGCTTTATCATGCGCAAATAAAACCGTTTTTCCGTTCATGTTATAGAGATAATTTCTATCACCTTCATGGGTGAGCGATTCACTTGAGATATTTTCTTTTAGCTTGCGATAATCATCCTGCCCCAAACGCTCAAGCCAACTTTCACGCACAAAGTTGGGTGATGTTTTAGCAGGAAAGTCGTACATACCATCGTTTGCACGAAACGCCAGCATTCGCCCATCTTCATTTACTAAAATATCAGGCAGCGAATGATTGAGCGCAATGACAACAGCAGGAATGAGTGCCAACACCCCCAAAAGCCTGAGCTTTGTTTTCCATAAAGCCAGCCAAAGCATACCAACACTAATGCACGCAAGCGACGCCATTGGCAGCGCCTGTATCGGCGGGTTTGCATTTGGCAGTGCCGAGACAAATTCAGCCACCCGCATCACCACATCTATCCCTACGCCCATAGGGTAGAGCGCAAGCGCTTCAAATCCAAAAGGCATTAAGGCAAATGCCGCCACTCCCCATGGCATAATCCATAGCGAAGTAAGCGGAACGGCCACCAAATTTGCAAGCAAGCTATAGCTACTCATATGGCTGAAGTGATAGAGCGCAAAAGGTGCGGTTGCAAACCCTGCTACCAGCGAAGAAAGCAACACTCCAATCACATACACCGAGGCACGGCGCAACACTCCTGCATCTTCAAGTAGAGCACCCATTGGTTTTCGTAATACTTCAAAACTGGCAATAAGTGCACCTGCTGCTGCAAATGACATTTGGAAACTGGGTGAAAGCAAGCTTTCTGGCGTAAATAAAAGCACTAAGAACGCCGCTAATGCAATAGAGCGAAGCGGCGTAACACTGCGATTTAACAAAACCGCTGAGAGCACTAAGCCAGTCATAATAAATGCACGCTGTGCTGAAATGGGTGCACCGGTAATCATTAAGTAAAAGAAGCTAAAAACAATGGCTGCCGCAGCGGCATATTGCTTGATAGGATGCTTTAATGCCATTCTACTAGAAAGCGCTAATAGCAAACGTACCATGAAAAAGCAAATTGCTGCAACAAGGGCGAGATGCAGCCCTGAAATGGCTAGCAGATGCGCAAGCCCAGCATCGCGCATTTGCTCCATCACTCGCTTTTTGATGGCACCACGATCACCCACCAATAAGCCAGCAGCAACGTTGCCCACATCTTCACTTGCGCTATGGTTGCGAATTCGCTCTGCCAGCGTTTGCCTTAAATCAGCCAGCCATTTTTTTAGATGCCAATTATCAGGACGATTTTGAAGCTTAATAGCACTAACGCTATAGCCCACTGCTCCAATTTGTTCAAAGTAGGCCTGCCTTGCAAAATCATACGCTCCCGGCATAGCAGGCAGGGGTGGTGGATAAAGCACCGCCCGCAAATCAACCCTATCGCCTGCTCTAATACCATCCATATTAGTATTCACACTCAGGCGTATACGTTCAGGCGTCCACTCAGGTTGCACACGCTTTATAACAACCTTATCAAGCCAGACGCGCATACCTCTATCTTGCATCTCTACACGTTCTACATTCGCAGTAATATCATAATTTTTTTTCCATTCATCTGCGATGACGGGTGCGGCTACTTGATTGGCGCGCATCATTGAAATACCAAAACCACCCGAAACCATTACTGCAATAAATAGTAGTGTAACCAGAAAACTGTTTCGTCGAAGAATGAGAATTAGCGACCCAAGTAGCGTACTAAGCGCGATTGGCTGCTGAAATGTTGGCTCAGAAGAAAGGGAGAAGTAAATCGCAATACCAATTCCAAATAAAACCGGCAACCACAAAACAAACTGACTGCGTTCTGCGCTCAATATTTCTAATAATAATTCTCTTGTTTGAGAACTAAATTTTAACTGCTTGAAAAAAAACATGGAATGCTTATCTTTTCATATGAGACTAAATTCGTTTTGTAACATTCTTGCAATGCGGAGCTGCTATACTCTGTAACATAGTAGAATAAACTAAACGACAACTACAGGATGTACAATATGAGAACCGTCATGAAGACAAAAAAATACCAGAATCCAGAAACAAATTCTTCAACCATCAAGCAAGAAGAACAACCAAAGGCAATGTATCAACAGGCGATGGAAGCCCAAGCAAACCATATGTCTGACGTTGAATTGCTACTTGCCATGCAAGCTGCGCGCGAAACCAAATATGACGTATGCACCCTTGCTGCAATGCAGCAATTTATATCACAAAATGAAAAACAGCTTATGGATGCCTAGCATCTTCCAATGCTTCTAAAATAATCTTTTCTGTTAACAACTCCGGTAGCACAACTCCCTCTGGGTGCTTTTTGCTATAGACGATATTAAACGGAATACCCTGACGCTGATGTTTTTGTAGAAAACTCAATATCTGCTCATTACGATTTGTCCAATCAGCACGCATAGCAACCACATCCTCTTCTTGCATACGCAATTTTACGGAATCAGCATTAAATGCCCATAATTCATTAAATTTACAGGTTAGGCACCAATCTGCAGTAACATCTACAAATACCACTTTGTTACTTGCCACTAAACTAGAAATACTCTCTTCATCAAATGGCTTCCAAAATGAATGTGCAGATTGACTGCTAGCTTCTTCTTTTTTCCCAACATAATAGCCTTGAGGAAGTGATAATGCACATAGCATAGCACCAAGCACCATGAAGCCCCGCATTTTAGAACTTTTCCAAAAGCCCGGTATTAGGCTGATGATAATGATTGCGATACACACACCAAGTGCTTTCGCGCCATTAACACCTAACTGTTCAGCAATCACCCACACAAGCCAAAATGCCGTTATCAGTAAGAACACACCAAGCACAGCTTTTACCCACAGCATCCACCTACCAGGCTTTGGTAACCAAGAAACCAGAGTAGGCTTAAAACTAACAACAAGATAAGGCGCGGCCAACCCTAACCCCATACTTAAAAATGCGACTAGAATATGTATTGTTCCTTGTGAAAGTGCAAACCCCACCGCAGTGCCCAGAAATGGCGCAGTGCAAGGTGTTGCAAGCAAGGTGGCTAAAACACCAGTTAGAAAATGCCCTAAAAGGCCTTCTTTCTGAGATAAGACACCCGCTTTAGTACCAATAAATGAGCTAAGTTTAAACTCATACATTCCCCACATATTGCAGGCAAAAAGTGTTAGTATCAGCACCATAATAATAATGAAGTAAGGCTGCTGGAAATGAAAGCCCCAGCCAACCGCTACCCCAAAAAACTTTAACCCAATTACCAGCAATGCAAGCACTAAAAAGGACGCAACAATCCCACTAGCCGCACTTAGAAAATTTAAGCGCACAATGTGAGGATTAAAATCATTATGATGACGCATCATTCCTAATAGCTTTATCGAAAGCACCGGTAGTACACACGGCATAATATTTAAAATAAATCCACCAATAAACGCAAAAAGAATAACCCAGAAAATACTCAGTTCTGGCAACTTCTTTTCAGCCTTCACACTATCAGACACCACCTTCACAGCAGAAAGCAATGGCAAAATATAGCTATATTCCACTGCTTGAGCGTTATTTACTGCAGTAATTGTTATCAATTGATTAGTTAAATCATCACTTGCAACAAATGCCTTAACAGGAAATGTGTAACGCCGCCTTTGCTCATTAATTTTTTCTATATTGGGAGCAAAAAAGCCAAAATTTTCAACACCATCAACAAATACATCTGCGTCGCTCATAAAACCTTCTTCACTTGCAAGCTCCACATGCAGAAAAATTTCATTTTCTAACGATTCTATGGAAATGCTCTCAGGGTCTATGAAAAAACCATTTGCGCCATTTAAAGAAGGAATTGGCGTTAAAGTATCCTTCATATAAGCTACATCAACTTTAGAAGATTTTGATGGATCTACTGCCAGCGCTAGCTCTGTCTGCACCGGAATACAGATTTCTTTACAAATACCATACTCCACTTTAGCCTTAACATTAAATGCTGCTCCACCATCTTTAAGCAGTATTAAAGCAGGAAACTTTACATTTTCTTCATACACATAGCTTTCAAGGCGTATTCCTCCTTGTTCTGTGATAGAACGCTTAGGATAAGGCCATAGCATTTTTTGCTCTACAATTTCATCGCTTTCTAGAGCTATAGACGTAGGAAAACCTGCATCACCAGCTTCTCGCCAATAAATTTTCCAACCTTTTTCAAGCTCAACTTCTGTGGTAATGTAAGCAGTTTCACCTTGCCTTGTTGCAACAGCAAGGCGAATCTTTGAGTGAGGCTCCTGCTGCCAGCTAGTAAATTGCTGTGCATGGCTTTGAGTGGATATAAAAGAAAAGCATACCGCCACTAAAAACGGTAAAAATATTATACTAAGTCTCTTGCAAACCATCATTAAAATGCCCATATATACGTTGCTGATAGAAACTAGGAGTAACATAAAAGAATGCTATCTACCAACGATTTTGTTACAATAGATCACCTTCAAGGCAAACTTCTTATTGCATCGCCAAAGCTTGCTGGCTCATGCTTTGAAAAAGCTGTAGTGTATCTTTGTAAACATAATTCTGAAGGTTCGATGGGACTGGTATTAAACCACGCATTACCTAATCATAAAACTCAGCAAGTACTAAAGCAACTTAACTTAAAAAATGATCTAAATCTAAACACAGCACTGCCAGTGTTATATTTAGGCGGCCCTGTAGAAATGTTTCGCGGCTTTATTCTGCATAGCGATGAATACAGCACTAAAGGTACACAAAAACTACAAGCGGGTTTTTCGCTGAGTTCGTCCGTTGATGCACTCAACGATATAGTTCTAGGATCTGGTCCAAAGCAAAGTATTATAACACTTGGCTATGCCGGATGGAGTGCCGGACAACTAGAATCTGAAATTGCTCAAGATAGTTGGCTATGCACTGAAGCTGATGAGGATATTATTTTTGATACTAGCAGCATCAGTAAATGGGAAAAAGCAGCCCAAACTATTGGTGTTACGAATATGCTCCACTATTCAGCTGCCGTGGGGCATGCATAATAAATTTTAATGAAGCACATCACCTGTCGTTACTTTACTGTTTATTAACGTAATAAAGTAAGGCATCAAAGGTATTGAGTCATCATATCCGCCACCAACCAGACGCTCAACAATGCGTTGGCGAAGTCGGGTTTTTTCAAGCGTGACGCCTGATGCAGCAAGGCACTCTTGCTTCATAAAAAGCAATACAATTTCTACTGCTTCAAACGTACTCATTGGCATATTTGCACGCTTATAAAGCGAATGAAATGCAGAAGGTGTAGATGCCCAAACAAGCATATGTGCATTTGATATTGGAATACCGGCTAGACGTGAAAGTCCCACTTCAAAAAATATTAAATTACCCTCACACAAGGCACGAAGCACTATAGAACTAGTCAACTTATCGTTTTTATGAAGATAATCGACCATCTCTTTCGTTTTTTTGATAACTACAGGATCAACCAGACTCTCCAACAGCGGCACACCTTGTAAGGAAGGCCTTTGATTAGCGGTAACTTCCCCTGCTGAATTATTAGCATTATTATCACTTGACCTTTCAAGTACGCCTAACGTAGCTGATTCCATCGACTTATCTGTTATCTCAGTAGCAACTTCTTCAGAAAGCTTATATTGAGACTTAAGTTGTTCCTTTAACTGATCAGAAACAAATGCCATTGTTCTCATCACAATCGAAATTGGCAGATCACCTCTGAATACCAGCTTTTCAATGATGCTACCTTTATCACGGAATTGATTGATAATTTCTTGCATATCTTTTTCAGCAACCGAAGCACCCGCATTGGATAGAAGTGTTTCTACAACATTTTCTTTTTTGGTAGCGATAAGAGCACCACTGATTACAGGAGATACATGTTCTCTCCTTGCAATTGCTTCTAGTTTCACCACTTCTTCTACACTTTTAATAATTTCCAGAAGATCTTCATCATTCAAAACTGTTGAACACTCAAGCATCGGTATTGAAACTTCGAGAACATCGCTCGCTAGCGTTAATGCAACATCATGCGGAATAGACGGATTGGATTTGAGACCTTCAGACAGGGATTTTCTGACGCGGACTTCAACGTCTCTTGCAAGAAGGCGGATGATTTCACATGCCAGTCTGTTCTCAAATTTATCGAACACACTATTGTTAAGGTAGTGAGATACTTTTTGAGCCACCGACACCCTTACGTCAGGCAGCGGAGCATCTCTGAGTTTTTCTACTTCTTCCAACAACGACATAGTCGCATCCCCCCGATACATTCGGCTTTCTTCATTCATGCTCATTCTCCATCTATAGATGAAAGCATTAATACAGCACTACTTGTGCTATTCAGGTTATACTATAATAAAGTTAATAAAAGGTTAACAAAATTCACCCTAGAGTTAAACAATTATTTTTACAACTTAATTAAGTAAGTGGCATAAAACACGCACAAGTTGCGCATCACCTCACACCAGCCCTGTTGCAATTATAGCACAGTTTATTGCTATACTCAAGAAATTCGACTAGTTGATACGTTAGCTCCCAAGGCAGACGCAACATTCTGTTGCTTAGGAAGGTTAGTTTTAGACTGTTTTTTCTTGGGAGAAAGCTCTAACATACGCTCAAGAGATCCACGCGCTCTATCCATAACTTCTGAAGATAATTCAATAGCAGGAGCGGCATTAACCATACATAAATAAAGCTTTTCTAGCGTATTTAATCGCATATACGGGCACTCATTACACGATGTGCAAGCACCATCTGAAAGACCACCTACTTCATGAAAAATACTGCTCGGAGAAAATTGGCGCATGTGATGAATAATACCCGGCTCAGTAAGCACGATAAACTCAGCACCATCATTTTCTTTCACATGCTCAATCAGCGATGAGGTAGAGCCAATATGATCAGCATAACGCAATAAATGCTCTGGGCATTCAGGATGTGCAATCACAATTGCTTTTTTATATTTTGTTTTTAAACGAATAACTTCCTGCTCTGAAAAACGCTCATGCACGATGCAACTACCATTCCACATCACCATTTCGCGGCCGGTTTTCTTCTGTAAATATGCACCTAAATACTTATCAGGCGAAAACAATACAGGTTTATCTTTAGGCAGCTGATTAATGATGTGTTCAGCATTAGATGAGGTAACAATAATGTCTGAAGCGGCCTTTACTTCAACCGAACTATTGATATAGGTAAGCGCTATATGATCAGGATGTTGAGCGCGGAATGCCTTAAATGCCTCAGGCTGGCAAGAATCTTCAAGCGAGCAACCCGCTTTTAAATCTGGCAAAAGCACTATTTTCTTAGGATTTAGGATTTTTGCAACATCCGCCATAAAGCGAACACCACAAAATATAATTACATCAGCATCAGTGGCTGCTGCTTTACGTGATAAATCAAGTGAATCACCAACAAAATCGGCAATATCTTGTATGGCTGAATCCAGATAGTAATGCGCTAAAATTACCGCGT